>DASUNJ010000502.1:0-3502 GCA_036277235.1 Thermoanaerobaculia bacterium
GCCGTGGGCAACGCGTCGGAAAAGCCGGTCGAGGTGATCGCCACCCTGCGCACCAACTGGGGAATCGCGATCCTGGACGTCCCCTTCACCCTGCAGCCCGACGAGATCCGCACCGTCAACCTGCGCGACTGGCTTCAAAACGGAGGGGATCCGTCGACCCTGGCCGCCTCCTCGGAACCGGGGCACGTGGTGGCGGCGGCCAGCGGACAGCGCTCTCCCAAGGACCGGATGTACTACGGCAGCGAAGTCCAGCCCGGACGCGCCGTGGGCTCCGTGACCCTTCGTACCCGGGGCAAGATGCAGGACGCCCTCTGGGGCGACTGGTTCGTGGTGGACGCCGGCGGCGGCGTGGCGCGCGGCGACGTCCTGGTCGACATCGACCGCACCGGCAACGACAGCGCCCTCTGCCGGAGCCACCTGCTGCGCTACCTGAGCGGCGGCGGCTTCGACGGCGGCACCGAAGTGATCGTCTGGCGCGAAACCGCGGGCCAGCCCTCGGCGAACCCGGGCGGAGCCGGCATCCGGCGGGCGGCCGACGCCTCGGCGCTTTCCGAGCACGGCCGGACGGTCGAGAGCCGCCAGCTCGAGCTGCTGGCGCTCGACAGCATCACCATCGCCGAGCTCGGCCTCGAAGAATCCTTCGGCGCCCTGCGCATCGAGACCGCGGACGACGTGTTCATCGGAGTCCGGCACAGCGCCGAGAACCGCTACAGCGTCGCGCTCCAGGCCTACTGCGTACCCGGCTCCTGCGAGGGCAAGAAGACCGCGCTCGCAGTGAACGTCCTCCTCGACGGCCAGGAAGCCAACGGACCCCGCGGCCCGCTGGTCGACGACGGCTCGCTGCTCGAATGGACCCTCGTGATCACCAACAAGGGCCAGGTGCCCGTGAGCGGCATCGAGATCCAGGGCCTCGACGCGAGCTGCCCCGCCGGCGAGCTCGAGGCCGGCGAAGCCATGGCCTGCACGGCCAAGGACACGGCGATCTCCGGCCTGCAGACCGTGGCGGTCGAGGTCACCGGCCGGAGCTCCTGCGCCAAGGTCTCCGCCTATGGGACCGGCTACTACGAAGGCGTGCTCGTCGACATCTTCCCCTGAGCCCGCTCTGTCCCAGCTACGGAGCCTTGTGTTAACCTGCCCTAAATGAAGGGCAACGCGCGCGAGACCTCCGAGGCGACCGCCTATGCCGAGGTTCCAGGAAACTGGATCGGAGGACGCGACCGCCGCAAACGGTCGCGCACCCGTCTTCCTGCCCTGACCGTGCTCTTCCATGCCGATCCGCTCCGCGTGGGCGAGATCGCCTCCCTCGCCGACCTGCTCGCCGGCCACTCGGTCTTCGTCTCGCGCCTGGCACCCGATTTCGCGCAGCCCGGCCAGTTCGACCGCCAGCCGCTGGGCGACCGCTACCTGAGCCGGAGCCCGGTCCGCTTCTCCCCCACGGGACAGGCCGGCACGGTGCGGGTGGACCCCGAGGAAGGGCGCATCCCCCTGATCGCGGACGGCGTGCCGCTGACCGGGCCGCAGGACTTCTCGGAGCGGGTGCTGGATCGCGGCGTCGTGATCGAGCTCTCCAACCGGGTGGTCGTGCTCCTCCACCTGACCACCGACGCGCCGCCGCATCCGCCCGAGCTTTTCGGACTGGTGGGGGCGAGCGAAGCCATGGCCCGCGTGCGGGCGGCGGTGCGCAGCGTGGCCGACCTGGACGTGCCCGTGCTGCTGCGCGGCGAGACCGGCACCGGCAAAGAGCTGGTGGCGCAGGCCGTCCACAGTGCCAGCCGGCGGCGCAGCGGCCCCTTCATCAGCGTCAACATGGGAGCGATCCCGGGCACCCTGGCCGCTTCCGAGCTGTTCGGCTCGGTCAAGGGCTCCTTCACCGGCTCGGTCCGCGACCAGATCGGCTACTTCCAGCGCGCCGAGGGCGGCACCCTGTTCCTCGACGAGATCGGCGAGGCGCCGCCCGAGGTCCAGATCATGCTGCTGCGCGTGCTCGAGACCGGCGAGGTGCAGCGCGTGGGTGGCCAGGAGCCGAACCGCGCCAACGTGCGCCTGGTGGCGGCCACGGACGCCGACCTGGAAAAGGCCGTGGCGGAAGAGCGCTTCCGCGGCCCGTTGCTGCACCGCCTGTCCGGCTACGAGGTGCCGGTCCCGCCGTTGCGCGAGCGCCGCGAGGACTTCGGCCGGCTGCTCTTCCACTTCCTCCGCGAGGAGATGCGGGCGGTAGGTCAGGAAGCCAAATTGCGCCGCGACGGCGACCCCTGGCTCCCGGCCTCCATCGTGGCCCGGCTGGCGCGCCACCCCTGGCCGGGCAACATCCGGCAGCTCAGGAACGCCGTGCGCGAGCTGGTGATCAACAGCCGAATCGCGGACACGGCGCAGGTGGGGCCGCAGGTCGAGCGCATGCTGCGCGAGATCTCGACCGCCATGCCCGCCGCCCTGGAAGCGGCGCCCGCGGCGCGCCAGCGCTCGCAGCCGGGCACCTACCGCTCCCCCTCCGAGGTCACCCAGGAAGAGCTGCTGGAAGCCATGCGCGCCAACGACTGGGAGCTCAAGGGAGCCGCCGAGAGCCTGGGGATCTCCAGGCCCGCCCTCTACCTGGTCCTGCGCAAGTTCCCCGGCATCCGCACCGCCCGCGACCTCAGCCGCGCCGAAATCCTGGAATGCCGCGAGCGCCTCGGCGACGACCTCGACGCCATGGCGCGAGAGCTGGAAGTCTCCCGCAAGGGGCTCCAGCAGCGGATGAAGGAAATCGGGCTCTCCTGAGCGCACACGTTATGGATCAAACTTCGCAGAAGATGCTCGCTGAGTTGCTTAGCTCAGAGATGGACCGCTTCTGGACCCGCTTCAACATCTTTGCAGCTGTTCAGGTGGGAGCCATAGTTGGACTCTTCAATGTAGCTCCATTCCTTTTCGCCAATGTTTTTATCTCGCGGTTTGTTTTCCTTTTCCTGTTCTGTTTCTCGATTACGGGTGCGATAGCCGTTGTGCGCGGCCATGACCTCCAGCGATCCATTATCCTCGCGTTGACAGAGGTAGAACGAGGATTGCCCGCTGACCAACAGATGTTCTCTCTAATAAAAAAGAACTACCTGCTCCCCACATATACCTATAATGTTACTTGCTCAGCTTTTGCTCTACTTTGCTGTGCTTCCTGGGCGGCAGCATGGATCTGGTTGGAGTGCACTGGCTTCGCTGGTCTGACAATACCAAAGCCCTAGGAAGCGCTAGCCCAACCCCCTTCCAGGCGATCCCGGCAGCTTTCCCGACGACCGGGTGATTCTCCCGCGCGACCGGGCAGGCCTTCCGGACGGTGTGGCAAGCTTTCCGGCTGAGCGGGAGACCTATCCGGACGGTCTGGGAAGACTCTCCGGACGGTCGGGAAGGCATTCCGGACGGTGGGGAAAGGCTTCCCGATCATCCGGAAAGGGAGCGGACGGTTCGGAAAGCTTGCCGGATCATCCGGAAGGGTTTCCGGATCAGCCGGAAGGTCTCCGGACGGTGGGGATGG
>DASUNJ010000503.1:0-8896 GCA_036277235.1 Thermoanaerobaculia bacterium
ACGACGATGGTCTACGTGGGTCTGTTGCGCAAGCTGGCGAGGGACGAGAAGATCGGAGCGCGTATCGTGCCGATCGTCCCCGACGAGGCGCGCACCTTCGGCATGGAGTCGCTCTTCCGCCAGTTCGGGATCTACTCCCACGTCGGCCAGCTCTACGAGCCGGTGGACAAGGGCATGCTCCTCTACTACCGCGAGGTCAAGGACGGCCAGATCCTGGAAGAGGGCATCACCGAGGCGGGCTCCATGTCCGACTTCATCGCCGCGGGCACCTCCTACGCCACCCACGGCATCGACGCCATCCCGTTCTTCATCTTCTACTCGATGTTCGGCTTCCAGCGGGTCGGCGACCTGATCTGGGCTGCCGCGGACCAGCGCTCCCGCGGCTTCCTCCTGGGCGCCACCGCCGGCCGCACCACGCTCAACGGCGAGGGGCTCCAGCACGAGGACGGCCACAGCCATGTCCTGGCGAGCGTCGTCCCCAACCTGCTGGCCTACGATCCGGCCTATGCCTTCGAGCTGGCCACGATCATCAAGGAAGGCCTGCGGCGGATGTTCCAGGAGCGCGAGGACGTCTTCTACTACATTACCCTCACCAACGAGAACTACCCCATGCCGCCGATGCCCCCCGGAGTGGAGGAGGGGATCCTCAAAGGCCTCTACAAGTTCAAGGGCGCGCCGGAAGGGATGGACGATAAGCCGCGGGTCCACCTGATCGGCAGCGGCTCGCTCCACCGCGAGGCCCTGAGAGCGCAGCAGATCCTGGCCGAGCGCTTCGGCGTGGCCGCCGAGGTCTGGAGCGCGACCAGCTACAAGGAGCTGCGCCGCGACGCCCTGGAGGCGGAGCGCTGGAGCATGCTCCACCCCGATCAGGAGCCGCGCAAGTCCTATGTAGTTTCGCTCTTCGAGGGGGACGACCGGCCGATCATCGCGGTCTCCGACTACATGAAGCTGGTGCCCGACCAGATCGCCCGCTGGCTGCCCGGCCGGTTCTATCCCCTGGGCACGGACGGCTTCGGCCGCAGCGAGACGCGCGAGGCCCTGCGCCGCTTCTTCGAGGTGGACGCCGAGTCCGTGGCCATCGCCGCCCTGGTGCAGCTCGCCCGCCGAGGGGAGATCGAAGCGGCCCGCGTCCGGCAGGCGATCGAAGAGCTTGGGATCGATCCCGAGAAGCCGTACGCGCTGATGGTGTGACCCCCTCACCCCCGTCCCCTCTCCCATCGCACACCCTTCCCCCGGGAGAGGGGCGCCCCCGCCCAACAACTCTCAACTCCGGTTCCCCCTCTCCAGGTCGGGCGGGAGTGCGATGGGAGAGGGGGTTAGGGGGTGAGGGGCCGTGCTAAAGTAGGCGCTCGACTTTTAGGAGGATATCGACGTGCGCAGAGCGCTAACCTACGCCCTTTCCCTGGCTCTCCTGCTGCCGGCCCTCGCGGCGGCCGATCCCGTGGTCTACAAGGTGGACTCGGACCACAGCGGAGTGAGCTTCTCCATCCGCCACTTCGTCTCCAACGTGCCCGGCCGCTTCAAGGACTTCGACGGCGTCGTCAAGTACGACGCGAAGAACCCGGCCGCGTCGAGCGTCAACTTCACCATCCAGGCGGCCTCCATCGACACCGACAACGCCGATCGGGACAACCACCTGCGCGGAGCCGACTTCTTCGACGTGGAGAAGTTCCCGACCCTGACCTTCTCCAGCACCTCGGTCAAGGCCGTGGACGCCGACACTCTGGAAGTCACCGGCGAGCTGACGATGAAAGGCACGACGAAGAAAGTGACCGTGCCCGTCGAGCTGCTCGGCTCGATGAAGACGCCGCGCGGCGAGAAGGCCGGCTTCGAGACCGCCTTCAAGCTGGACCGCAAGGAGTACGGCATCAACTGGAACCGCCCGCTCGACACCGGCGGAGTGATCCTCGGCGACGACGTGAAGATCACCATCTCCGTCGAAGCCGACCGCCAGGCCGAGCAGCCGGCGAAGTAGGGATTGATCCCGTCCCCGCTCTCCCCAACCCTCTCCTCCGTGCCGGGGGAGAGGGTGCCCCCGCCCGACTCTCTCCAATTGCCAGAGGTTCAGGACGTAAGCCAACACTTGTGCCGGAGAGCCGGAACTGGCTAGGATACGGTGTTCCCGTCTCACCAGATTGGAGAAGTAGTATGGCCATGACGGACGACCTCGGCCCCGGCGATCAAGACTTCATGGACGCGCCTGAAGATCTGTTCCGACGCTACCACCGGGCGGTGGTCGCCTTCTTCGCGCGCCGGGGATTCTCCATCGACGAGAGCCAGGATCTAGCCCAGGAGACGTTTTTTCGGGTCTTTAAACATATAGATGGGTTTCGCGGCGAAAGCAGCCTGGAGACCTGGCTCTTCCAAGTCGCGGCGAACCTGTACAAGAACACGCTCCGTAGCCGGTCGACCATAAAGCGGGATGGTCAGGAGGTGCCGCTTGACACACCAGGAGAGGAGCCAGCCGTAGTGGCTGAAGGCGCGTTCTGGTGCTCCCCGGATCCTGGGCCGCTCGGTGGATTGCTGACCGAGGAGCGGGCAAGGTTGCTTTGGGATGCCGTGCAGGATCTGCCGCCGCAGATGCGGCAAGCGGTCTTTCTGCGCGTGGACAAGGATTTGAAGTATCGTGAGATCGCCAACCTGATGCACGTCTCGATCGAGACGGTGAAGGCACATCTGTACCAGGCGAGACAGCACCTGCGGGACCGTCTCGCCGGCTACTTTACGGATAGCGAGCTTTGAGCGTGGATGACGAGAAACCCCCTTTGGACGCCGCTCTCCGCCATCTTGCGGAGCAGCAGCGGCGGTCCCTGACCAGCCATCCAACGCCGCAGGAGCTGGCGGCCTATCACGCGGGAGAGCTGCCGCCCGAGGCCGAATCCCGGCTGCTCGACCATCTGGCCATCTGCCGCGACTGCAGCGATCTCCTCCTCGACCTCGCCGGCTTCGCAGATCTGAAGCCGCCGCAGGGGGTGCCCGAGCTGACCGACGAGCAGGTCGAGCAGGACTGGCAGGCGCTGCGCTCCCGGATGCGGGCGGGGGAGGGGGTGAAGGAGAGGACGGCAGAGGTGGTGCCGATCAGGCCGGCGGGGCCGGTGCCGAGGCTGGAGCGGAGTTATTGGCTGCCGATTGCGGCATCCCTGCTGGCGGTGCTGGGGTTTTCCTTCGGGCTTTACCAAAGTGTGAAGGTGGGACGGTACTCTGAACCGCAATTGGTGCGCGAGGTCGATCCGGGTTCAGTAGTGAGAGGAGATGTGCCCGGCCAGAGTTTTTCCTCTCGTGCCCCAGGATTGATTCGCCTCAGCCCTGATCCGAACGTCGAGGCGAGCTATCCTTATGAGGCAGAGATCGTCCATGAAGAGCAAGGTGAAGTTGTGAAGCGGATCCCGGTCAAGACGATCGATGAAGATCCCTTGCTGCTCATTCCTGCTGGTTCGCTGGCCCCCGGGAGCTACCGTGCATACCTCTATGGAATCCAAGAAGGAGAGAAGAAGGAGTTGTCGGAGGTAGCGTTCGACGTCAATGATCCGTAGTAGTACCGGCGTCCTGACCCTCTTCGGCCTTCTGCTCGTGCAGGCCGGCGCGCCCCGGCTTTCCTCATTGCCTCCTTCCAGACCCACGACACAGACGCAAGCACCTCCGCTGTCCGGGGGCCAGAGCCTCGAACGCGGGCTGGCATCGGGAGAGCAGCACACCTACCGTATTCCCCTGTCCCCGAAGGACTTTCTTTCTGTCGAAGTCGACCAGCGTGGCATCGACGCCGTCGTCACCCTCCTCGATCCCGCAGGGGCGACCGTGATCCAGATGGACAGCCCCGAGGGCCGCAGAGGAAGAAATCCCATATGCGCCGTGGCCAGAGTATCCGGTCCCTACCAGCTGAAGCTGAGCGGAAAGGGAAAGGGCTGGCGAGGCAATTATCGAGTGACGGTCCGGGAAGTCCGGAAGGCCACGAAGACCGATTACGCCTGTGATACCGCCCTTCGGGTCATCACCGAAGGAGACGCTCTCCGGGAGAAGCAGCCGGCGGCTGCGACCGAGAAATATCGAACGGCGCTGCAAGAATGGTCTGCAGTAGGCGACCGTTGGGGACAGGTGCTGGCCCTCGAACGCCTCGGGTCTCTCTTCGTGAATCAGAGCCTTTATGCCGATGCCCTGTCCTCCTATAAAGAGGCACTGCCGCTGGCCCGGGCTCTGGGGGACCGGCGGGCAGAGGCGCACCTCTCCAGCCGCGCCAGCGTCGTACATGTCTTCCTGGGAGATCTGGCCCGCGCTCGGCCCCTCGCGCAGAACGCGTTGGCCCTCGCAGAGGCGGAGAGATACCTCGAAGTTCAGGCTTCCACTCGAAACATTCTCGGGATGATCTCGAGGGGGCTGGGTCAGGTTCAGGATGCGCTGGCCTCCTATCGGATCGCCGGAAATCTGTGGCGACAGCTGGACGAACCGGCCGAGGAGGCACGCGTCCTCATCAACCGGGGGGAGCTCTATCTGACCCTGGGAATGACGGACCAGGCGCTTGCCTCGTTCAACCAGGCCCAAGGGCTTCTGAGCCGGGAGGAGAAGAGGGACGTACGGTTCCGGATGCTCACCGGGGCGGCTGCGGCTCTTTACGAAAGGGGGGATTTACGCCGGGCTCTGCTGAACTATCGCTTGGCTCGGCGTCTCGCCTGGACTCCCAGAGAGCAGATGGTGATTCTCTATCGTATCGCCTTTCTGCTCCGGGACGAGAAAGATTTTCCCGGGGCGATCTCCGTGCTCGAGGAGTCCCGCCGGCTCGCTCGCCTCCAGGGAGACCGTCTGCGTGAAGCCTTTTCCCTTGCGGATCTCGCCCATATCGAGGATCTGCGGGGACGGGAACTGGAAGCCATCCAGAAATTCGAGCAGGCGCTGGAGATCGTCGCCGAGTTGAAGGATGTCGCCGTCATGGCGTCGGTGCTGTTCGGCCGGGCCGAGGCGGAAAGGGATTCTGCCCGTCTCGACGAGGCCATAGCCTCGGTCGAGGAGTCCATCAGCCTGGTCGAGTCCCTGCGCTCGGATCTCGAACCGAACCTGCGCATCGCGTTTTTTGCATCCCGCCATCAGTACTATGAGCTGTACGTCAACCTGCTGATGGACAAGCATCGGCGATATCCGGAGCTTGGGTATCGAGCCCAGGCGTTCGAGGCTGCCGAGCGCTCCCGGGCCCGGTCCCTGCTGGATGTGCTTGCCGGAAAGCCGAGCGTGGCCGCCATGACCCTGCGGGAGATCCAGGGCGAGGTGCTCGACAGGGATTCCTTGCTCCTGTCCTATCAATTGGGTGAGCCCAGGAGCACCCTCTGGCTGGTGGCGCGCGACTCGATAACCTCCTTCGACCTGCCCGGTCGGTCCAAGATCGAGAGCGAAGCCTTGCGGCTTCGGGAGCGGCTGTACGAGGGCGCCGGAGCGGCCGAGGCCGGAGCTCTCAGCGGCATGCTGCTTCCGGCCGGGATCGAGCCCCTCGGTCGCAAGCGCCTCCTGATCGTTCCCGACGGCGTCCTGCACCTCGTCCCCTTCGCCGCGCTCTGTGAACCCGGTCTGCCGGAAGGAGGGTGCCGTGCTCCCCTCGTTCTCCATCACGAGGTCGTCCATCTCCCATCGGCCTCGGTGCTCGGGAGGATGCGGAGCAGGCAGGCGTCGCACCGACCGGCGCTGGGGCTCATCGGGGTGCTGGCCGACCCGGTGTTCGAGCGTGGCGACCAGCGGCTTGTTGAGAGGATCGGCGAGCCGCGTCCGGGGGAGGGGGAGAGGGAGCCCGAGAGCGGACTGGGAATCGAGCGCCTGGGCCGTCTTGGCTTCACCAGGAAGGAAGCCGACCAGATCCTGCAGCTTTTTCCCGCTGAGGAGAGGTTCAGCGCCCTCGGCTTCTCGGCGAGCCGTGAGACCGCCTTGAGCCCGGCGTTCCTGAGTAACCGCATCCTCCACATTGCGACCCACAACCTGGCTCTTGCTCACCCCGACCTTTCCGGGCTGGTGCTGAGCCGGTACGACGAAAGTGGCCGCCCCGTGGACAGCTTCCTGGGCGTGCAGGAGATCTACGGCCTGGAGCTGTCGGCTGAGCTGGTGGTGCTGAGCGCCTGCGGCACCGGGCTCGGCCGTGAAGTGCGCGGCGAAGGGGTGGTCGGCCTGACCCGCGCCTTCCTGCACTCCGGTGCGCAGCGGGTGGTGGTGAGCCTCTGGAACGTCCGGGAGAGGGATACATCCGAGCTGATGGCCCGCTTCTACCGCGAGCTGCGCGGCGGCCTCCCTGCCGCGGCGGCTCTGCGGTCCGCCCAGGCTTCGATGATGTCCGACGGATACCGGCCGCGGTCCTGGGCCGGCTTCGTGCTCCATGGCGAGCCCCGCTGACTCGTTCCCGTTGAAACAAAACGCGGGCTCCGGTGTCTACACAGGAGACCTGAAAGAGGCGAGCGGATCGCCTCCCGAACATCTACCCTCGAAAGGAGAGCGCAATGGACAAGCCTGCCCCGAAGGAGGAGAGTCGGAACGATGTCCAGAAGCTTGGCGACAACGATCCGACCATGAACCCTGAGAGCTACCCCGCCAAGAGAGAGGATCCATTGGCTCGGCAGCGCGACATCGATGTGCCCAAGCATCCGAGCACCTATCCGGCCGAGGGCGCCGACTGATGAACCGGTCGGGCAGGCGGGATGGAGCATTCCGCCTGCCTCCTCTTCCCGAGGAGGCCAGGCAACAGGAGATCTTCCCCTTTCCTGAAGGTATGGACGGCGAGTCCGGAGATCGGGTAGGTGCTGCCGGAATGGACGAGCTTGAGCGGCTCCTGCGCGAGCGGCCCCTCCGCAAGGGTCGCGGCAACAAGAGAGAGGTCATTGACGGCGTGAGTCCCCAAGTCCTCGCCGAGGCCGGGTGGGGCGTCATCTTCCCGCAGTCGGCGGGGCAGGCCGAGGACCTCCGCAAGGCTTTGGAACCGCTCCTGACCCGGCGGAAGGACGAAGCGGGAGACAGGTATCACGAATACCTGGAGGGAGAAGGATACTGCCCCAAAGACGACCCCGCGAAGTTCCTGCAACGCCAGAAGGCCAGCCTCGACCGAGTCGATCCGAAGCTCGTCCCCTATTACCTTCTTATCGTCGGCAGCCCGGAAGATGTCCCCTACGCATTCCAGTATGGCCTGGACCTTCACCATGCCGTAGGGCGCATCCACTTCGGCTCGATAGAGGAGTACCGGCTCTATGCCGAGAGCGTGGTAGCGGCCGAGACCGCGCCGGTGCCTCCCTCCCGCAGGATGGCGCTGTTCGGACCCAGCCAGGACGAGGGCACCCACCTCACCATCGAGGGTCTCCTGTCGCCCCTGGCCGACGGCCTCAGCGAGACCTGCCAGGTCGACAGGTTCTTCGAAGGGAATGCCACCAAGGCGAACCTGAAGCGCCTGATGGGTGGGGATTCCACCCCCGACCTTCTCTTCACGGCAGGCCATGGAGTCATGTACAAGGCGGAAAGCCCGCGCCAACGTCCCCTCCAGGGCGCCCTGGTCTGCCAGGATTGGTCCGGGAACGGACGTGTCTTCCCGGAGCACGCCTTCGCGGCCGCCGACCTCGACGCCAATTCACGGTTGCTGGGGCTCATCGCATTCCTGTTCGCCTGCCACAGCGCCGGCACGCCGAAGCTCAACAATTTTGCTGAGGGGGCTCCGGACGTGATCGCCGCCCAACCTTTTGTATCGAGCCTGGCGCAGCAGCTTCTGGTGCGCGGAGCCATGGCCGTGATCGGGCACGTGGAGCGGGTCTGGCGATGCTCTTTCCTCTGGCGGGATACTGGCTACCAGTCTCAACCCTTTGTCGACAGCGTCCGGCGAATCCTCAACGGAGGACCTCTGGGATGGTCTCTGGAGCCGATCAACCAGCGCTACGCGGGTCTCGCCGCATCGCTGTTGGCTTTGATGAACGAGGCCGAGCTCGGAGGCGATCTGGACAAGGCGTATCTCAACGAGATGCGGATCGCCTGCTGGGACGCCCGCAACTACGTAGTCGTGGGGGATCCTGCCGTGCGGCTGCCAGTTCCACCCAAACCGGAACCGAAAAAGCCCACCCTGCGCGGTATGCCTGGATGAGGAACGGCAAGAGCCTCCATCATCACGACGGCGTGCCCACGGGCGCAGCTCCGGATTGGGACCGCCTCCTGCTGGCCGCGCCGGACAAGATCTTCAGAGGGCTCCGGTTGTGGCTGGGGCCGAAGCGGGTGGAGGACACGGAGGTCGAGCGCGGTTATTGGAGGGCGCTCGTCGCCCGCGAGGATACCGGGGAGCTGACTGCGGCCGTGGTGGAGCGGCTCGATCTCGACAGCGACCGGTTGCTCGACCTGGATGCCATCGACCTCCCGCCCATCCGCGAGAGTCTGGAGCAGGCCGCCCGCGAGCGGTTGGACCGGCTCGACCTTCCCCGCGACGAGCGGGAACGGGTCCGGAAACATTCCTTTCTCCTCGCGGAGGTGGCGTTCGAGGCGCAGGGAGATCTGTGTCCCGCCCTGGCCCTCTATGCCTTGATCCATGACGAAAGGCTGGGGGCGGACACTTTCTCGCTCTATGAGGAAGTGTTGCTTCGGTTCAAGGTGGGAAACACTTTGCTTCTGCTCGACGAGCATCCCGAGCGCAGGTGGCGTTGCGTCAGGCTCGTCCAGCAGGCGGCTGAGTTGGCCGGCATTCTGGGCCAGAGGAGCGAGGCTCCGCTGGAGGCCTTACGCGCGCTCACCCTGGAGATTCAGATTTGGCTTGGGCACCGTCAGGAGGAGTTGGGGGACCTCCAGGCCGCCGCCGAGTGCTTCCGGTCGGCCGTGGCCTGCTCGCGCACGCTTGACGACCGGGTCACCTGCGTAGCCCGGGCGGCCTCGGCCCTGGCCGCGTGCAGTCGGGTCCAGGAAGCCAGGG
>DASUNJ010000504.1:0-11985 GCA_036277235.1 Thermoanaerobaculia bacterium
CGGGCCACCCCCATGCCCACTCCGGCGTACTTCGCCGGCAAGCTCGCCATGGTGGCCCTGTTCGGGGTGGTCCTCACCGCGGCCCTGTTCACTCTCGCATCCACGGTCGGCAAGGTGAACCTGCCGGCGGGTCAGTGGGCGGCCCTCGCCGGGGCCGTGATGGCCGGGGCCCTGCCCTTCGGGGCGATCGGCCTCGCCATCGGCTCCTGGGCCGGCCCCAACTCGGCCCCGGCCATCGTCAACGTGATCTATCTCCCCCTGGCCTTCGCCTCGGGGATGTGGGTGCCCATCCAGGTGCTACCCAAGTTCTTCCAGGGGCTGGCGCCCTGGCTGCCGTCCTATCACTACTCCCAGCTCGCCCTCAACGTGATCGGGGCGGACCAGGGACGGTTCTCCTGGATGGCGAGCGCCGCGGTCCTGGCGGCGTTCACGGCGGTTTCGCTCCTCATCGCCCGGGCCGGTTACCGCCGGGACGAAGGCAGGACGTTCGGGTAAGGTATAGGCATGAGACTCCTCCCCAGGAATCCCGAGGGCAGTTGGCTCCCCTACGTCTGGCTGGTCTACCTGGGGTTCTTTCTGCTCGGTCCGGTCCTGGGGAGGCCGACTCCCCAAGACTGGGCGCTGACGGCCGCGGGCCTGCTCGCCTTCCTGGTGCTCTATTTCGCCGGATACTGGCTCAAGGGCAAGAGGGTCCTCTGGGCCGCCGCGGGCATCCTGCTCCTCGGGGTCCTCTACATTCCTTTCAATGTCGGGGCGAGCTGCTTCTTCATTTATGCCGCCGCGTTCCTCGGGTATGCCGGCAAGCCGCGGTTCGCCATGATCTGCCTCGGGGTCCTCCTCGCGATCCTCGGCCTGGAGGTCTGGATGCTCGACCTCCCGCCCTGGGCGTGGGCACCGGCAGCCGTCTTTTCGCTGATCATCGGCGGCGTCAACATCCACCAGGCCGAGGTCTCCCGCGCCAATGCCCGCCTGCGGCTCTCCCAGGAAGAGATCGAGCGGCTGGCGAAGACGGCCGAGCGGGAGCGGATCGCCCGCGACCTGCACGACGTCCTCGGGCACACGCTCTCCGTCATCACGCTCAAGTCCGAGCTGGCGGGCAAGCTCGTGGAGCGGGACCCGGAGCGCGCGGGCCGAGAAATCCGGGAGGTGGAGCGGATCTCCCGCGAGGCGCTGCGGGAGGTGCGCACCGCCATCGCCGGCTACCGTTCCGAGGGGCTGCCGGCGGAGCTCGCCCGGGCGGGGCTGGCCCTGGAATCGTCGGGGGTGAAGCTGGAGTACTTTGCCCAGCCGGTCGAGCCGGGACCCGCACGGGAGACGGTTCTGGCCCTGGCGCTCAAGGAGGCGGTGACCAACGTCATCCGCCATTCCGGGGCGCGGACGTGCCGGATCTCTCTCCAGGAAGAAAACGGCGAGGTCGTCCTCGAAGTCCGCGACGACGGCCGGGGCGGCGCGGCCCCCTTCGGGATCGGCCTCTCTTCCATGCGCGAGCGTGTCGAGGGGCTCGGCGGCCGAATGGAGCGCAAGGGGGAGGACGGGACGGTCCTGATCGTGGCGCTGCCGTTGCGCGAGGCTCCGGTCCTGCCTTTCAAAGGGTCTGTCCGCAGAGAGGGGCAGGGTTGATCCGGGTGCTCATCGCCGAGGACCAGGGCATGGTCCTCGGCGCGCTCGCGGCTCTCCTGGAGCTGGAGCCGGACATCGACGTCGTGGGCCAGGCCCGTGACGGTCAGGAGGCCCTGGAACTCGCCGGCCAGCTTCGGCCGGACGTGGTGCTCACCGACATCGAGATGCCGCGCAGGACCGGCCTGGAGCTGGCCGCAGAGCTCAAGCGGCGGGGGAGCCCGGCGCGGGTGGTGATCCTGACCACCTTCGCCCGCAGCGGCTATCTCCGCCGGGCGCTGGACTCCGGGGCCGCCGGCTATCTCCTGAAGGACTCCCCGGCCGCCCATCTCGCCGAGGCGATCCGCCGGGTCCACGCCGGGCTCCGGTCGATCGATCCCGAGCTGGCGGCGGCAGCCTGGGACGAAGCCGATCCCCTGACCGACCGCGAGCGCCAGGTGCTCCGCCTGGCCGCCGAGGGCCACACCGGCGCCCGCATCGCCGCCGAGCTCCACCTGTCCGAGGGCACGGTCCGCAACTACCTCTCCGAGGCGATCAGCAAGCTCGGAGCCGAGAACCGCGTCGAAGCGGCGCGGATCGCCCGGCAGAAGGGATGGTTGTGACCCTCACCCCCGTCCCCTCTCCCATCGCACGCCCGTCCCCCGGGAGAGGGGCGCCCCCTCCCTCCCGCTGCGGTTCCCCCTCTCCCGGTCGGGTGGGAGTGCGGTGGGAGAGGGGGCCAGGGGCGAGGGGCTCCGGAGCTAAACTAACCCCCATGGCCGACCCCCTCCCGATCACCCGTCCCGAGCCCGAGCCCGCACTCCGCCCCCGGAAGCGCCGTCTCCGGACCGTCCTTGCCGTCCTTGCTGTCCTTATCGTCCTTGCCGTCCTTTCCGCCGCCCTCTGGGCCTGCCACCAGCTCCGAGCCAGCCTTCCCCAACTCGACGGAGAGCGCTCCCTCCCCGGCCTGTCGGCCGAGGTGACGGTCGAGCGCGACGGTTTCGGCGTGCCCACGATCCGGGCGGCCAACCGCCTGGACGCCGCCCGCGCCATCGGCTTTCTCCACGCACAGGAGCGTTTTTTCCAGATGGACCTCCTGCGGCGCAAGGCAGCCGGCGAGCTCTCGGAGATGTTCGGGGTGGTCGCTCTGGAGGTTGATAAGGAGATCCGCGTCCATCGCCTGCGCGATGTGGCCCGGCGGACGCTCGCCTCCGCGACTCCGCGGGACCGGGCGATCCTCGAAGCCTACGCGGCCGGCGTCAACGCCGGCCTCTCCGCCCTCGGCGCCTCCTCCTTCGAATACCTCCTGATTCCACAGAAGCCCGCGCCCTGGAAGGCCGAGGACTCGGTGCTCGTCCCGCTCGCCATGTTCATCGAGCTGCACAACCCCGACGGCGTCCGCGAGCTTTCCCTGGGCGTGATGCACGACCTCCTGCCGCCGCAGCTCGCCGAGTTCCTGACTCAATCCGGGACCGAGTGGGACGCTCCGCTCGTCGGCGAGCCGATGGCGACCCTGCCCATCCCGGGCCCGGAAGTCTTCGACCTGCGCAAAGAAACGATCAAGCCCCGCCCGCTCCCCTGGAGCGGCTTCGCCGAGCAGCGCCAACCCCGCGGCAGCAACAACTGGGCGGTCGCGGGCACCCACACCGCGGACGGCCGCGCCTGGCTCGCCAACGACATGCACCTCGGCATCCAGGTCCCGAACACCTGGTACAAGGCCGCGATGGTCTTGCCCGGCGGGCAGCGGGTGGACGGCATCACCCTGCCGGGCGTGCCCGCCTTCGTGGTCGGGAGCACCGGCCGCATCGCCTGGGGGTTCACGAACAGCTATATCAACTGGCACGACCTTGTGATCGTGGAGACCGATCCGAACGACCCCGAGGTCTACCGCGCGCCGCAGGGGCCGCGCCGCTTCGAGCGTCACCGGGAGGTCATCCGGATCGCGCGCGCCGAGCCCGTCACGCTGGAGGTCCGCGGGACAATCTGGGGTCCAGTCCTGTTCGACAAGGACCATCGGGGCCGCCCGCTCGCCTTTGCCTGGACCGGCCACCGTCCGGATGCCATCAACGTCGGCATTCTCGATCTGGAGACTGCGAAAAACGTCGACGAGGCCATCGCCGTCGCCCATCGGGCTGGCCTCCCGCCACAGAACTTCGTGGTGGCCGACGCGGACGGCCGCATCGCCTGGACCGTCATCGGCAAGATTCCGCAGCGCATCGGTATCGACGGCGAGGTCCCCACCTCCTGGGCGGACGGCACCCGAGGCTGGGATGGCTGGCTCAAGGAGGTTCCCAAGGTCGTCGATCCCCCCTCGGGGCGAGTCTGGACCGCGAACACGCGCGTGGTGGACGGACCCGAGCTCGCCCGGGTGGGGGACAGCGGCTACTGGCTCGGAGCCCGAGCCAAGCAGATCCGTGACGGCCTTCTCGTTCTCGACAAAGCCAGGCCCGAGGATTTGCTCGCCATCCAGCTCGACGACCGCGCCCTGTTCCTCGACCGCTGGCGCCAGCTCCTTCCGAAGGGCGAGATGCGGGACCTCGTGGAGAAGACATGGACCGGCAGAGCCTCGATCGACTCCGTAGGCTACCGGCTGGTCAAGGAGTTCCGGAGGGAAGTCCGCAACCGGGTCTTTGAAGCCATCGTGGCCCGCTGCGCCGCGGCGGACCAGCGCTTCGACCTGGGCGAGCTGCGGCAGATCGAAGGCCCGCTCTGGAAGCTGGTCTCCGAGCGCCCGGCCCATCTCCTCGATCCCCGCTACAAGAGCTGGGACGGCCTGCTCCGCGCCTCGGCGGACGCGGTCCTCGCCACTTATGAAGGCCAGTCCCTGGCGGAGCGCACCTGGGGGGAGCGCAACACCTCGCGCATCCGCCATCCGCTCTCCGTTGCCCTGCCCGCCTTCGCCGGCCGCTGGCTCGACATGAAGCCGCGACCTCTACCGGGCGACGTGGACATGCCCCGCCTTCAGGGTCCGTCGTTCGGCTCCTCGGAGCGCATCGTGGTCTCGCCGGGCAAGGAAGAGGCCGGCTACTTCCACATGCCGGTGGGTCAGAGCGGTCATCCGCTCTCCCCGCACTATGGCGACGGCCACGAAGCCTGGGAAGAAGGCCGGCCGACGCCGTTCCTGCCGGGGAAGCCAGTCCACACGCTGAAGCTGCTTGGTTGAATACCGAACGCTTGTTATGCTTTCCGCTCTTCAGCGGAGGAAATGAGCGATGACCAGCAGCCAGCCCTTGGAAGCGCGCGCGCCAGCCTACTCCTGGTACGCGCTCATCCTCCTCACGCTCGTCTACGTCCTCAACTTCCTCGACCGCCAGCTCATCTACATTCTGTTCACGCCGATCCAGGCGGAGATGAAGTTCACCGACCTGGAGCTCGCGCTGCTGGGGACGACCTCCTTCGTCATCTTCTACACGCTGCTCGGAGTCCCCTTCGGTCGCCTCGCCGACCGCGTGCCGAGAAAGAACCTGATCGCCGGGGGTCTCGCGGTCTGGAGCCTCTTCTCCGGCCTGACCGGATTCGCGGACAGCTTCTGGTCCCTGTTCTTCTGCCGGGTCATGGTCGGGGTCGGCGAGGCGACGCTCGGCCCCGCGGCCCTCTCCTTGGTGAGCGACTACTTCCCTGTCCGCCTGCGCGCCACGGCCCAGGGGGTGTACACCTCGGGCATCGCCGTCGGCGGCGGCTTGGCTTTCCTGCTCGGCGGCTGGATCGGGCAGGCTTACGGCTGGCGGGAGGCGTTCTACCTGCTGGGATTCCCGGGGCTCCTCTTCGCCGTCTTTGTCTTCCTCCTGCGCGAGCCGGCGCGCGGACGCACGGAAGTCGCGGCGGCCAGATACGGACGGGACGACTGGAAGATCCTGCTGCGCTCCGTTCCGCTGCGCTACCTGTATGCCGGATACGCGGTGTTCGGGATCGCCGCCAACAACCTCGGGATCTGGGGGGCGGCCTACTACATGCGCGTCCACGGCGTGAGCCTGGCGACGATCGGCTTCGTGGGAGGAATCCTGGCGCTGACCGTCGGCGTGCCGGTCACGATCCTGGGCGGCTATTTCGCCGACCGCTTCCGGCGGCAGGGCGCGGGAGGCCGGATGGCGTTCACCGCCTGGGCAGCCCTCCTCTCGGTCCCGCTCTGGCTCGGGCTGCTGTTCAGCGACAATCTTGGCCTTCTTCTGGCCCTGAACGTGCCCCTGTACGGGTTCGCCCTGATCTGGGTCGCCCCGGCCGCCGCCGACCTGCACGAGATCGCCGGACCGCACCTGCGCGGGCTCGGCATCGGCATCCTGTTCTCGGTAGTCAACATCCTGGGCTACCTCGTCGGCTCTCCCCTGATCGGCCGGCTCAGCGACGTGCTCGGCGTGGCCGCCGATCCCGACAGGATGAGGCTCGCCCTCCTGGTCTGCCCGGTCGCCTGCGCGCTCGGCGCCATCCTGCTCTGGCTTGGCAGCCGGGCACGCAGGGCGGAGCCGGCCTGAAATCAGGGCTTCGCGGTTCGCTCCAGCAGGTAGTCCGCCATGCTCGCCGCGAGCTCGTGCTCGCCCACGAAGACCTGATCCGCCCTCTCCTGACGGAGGAGCCCGGCCTCCTCCTCGCTGTGAGTGCGGACGACCGTCTGCACGCCGGGATTGACCATGCGCGCGATCTCGAGCACGCGGCGGGCGAGGAAGGCGTCGGGAACCGCGATTGCGAGAGCCCGGGCCCGCGCGATGTGCGCCTGGATGAGCACCGCCGGCTCGGAAGCGTCTCCCGAGACCGCGTGTACGCCGCGCGCGCGCAGCTCCTCGACCACCTCGCGGTTCTGCTCGGCCACCACGAAACGCACGCCGCGCGCCGCCAGGGCTTCGGCGATTCGCCGGCCCACCCGGCCGTAGCCCACGATCACCACGTGCCCGGTGAGCTCGTCCGCGTCCACGCTCATCGGCAGCTCCGCCAGCGGATCGTGCCGCCGCTCGAGGCTGCGCGCCAGCGTCGAGCGCGAGCGGATCATCCGCTGCAGGGGCTCGATGCCATGGAACACCAGCGGATTGATCGCGATCGACAGGATCGCGCCGGCCAGGATCAGGCTCTGCCCCTCCACCGGCAGCACTCCGAGCGCCACGCCCAGGCCTGCCAGGATGAAGGAAAACTCGCCGATCTGCGCCAGGCTCGCCGACACCGTCAGCGCCGTGTTGAGCGGATAGCGGAAGGCGAGCACGAGCAGAAATGCGGCGAGCGACTTGCCGATAATGACGATAGCCAGCACGATCAGAAGGCGGAACGGCTCGCCAATCAGGATCTGCGGATCGAACAACATCCCGACCGAAACGAAGAACAGCACCGAGAACGCGTCGCGCAACGGCAGCGACTCGGAAGCCGCCCGGTGGCTCAGCTCGGATTCGCGCAGCACCATTCCGGCGAAGAACGCGCCGAGCGCGAAAGAGACGCCGAACAGCTCGGCCGAGCCGTAGGCGATCCCGACCGCCGCCGCGATCACGCACAGGGTGAACAGCTCGCGCGAGCCCGTGCGAGCCACCTGCCAGAGAAACCAGGGGAACAGCCGCCGGCCGACCACGATCATGATCGCGGCGAACGCCACCACCCGGCCCAGCGTCAACCCGAGAGTCACGAGGAGGCTGCTCTCCCCGGCGACGGCCACAGTATCGCCGATATTGCCGAGACCGAACGTGGAGGCGACGGGCGGCAAGAGCACCAGGACGAGCACCGTCAGCAGATCCTCGACCACCAGCCAACCGACCGCGATCTGGCCGTTCACCGTCTCCAGGATGCCACGGCCCTCCAAGGCCCGCAGCAGCACGACCGTGCTCGCCACCGACAGGCACAGGCCGAACACGATGCCGGCCGCCAGGCTCCACCCCCAGAACCATGCCGCGGCCGCTCCGAGCCCGGTCGCGATGGCGCTCTGCCCGATCGCGCCGGGTATGGCGATCTTCCGCACCGCCAGCAGATCCTCGAACGAAAAGTGCAGACCGACGCCGAACATCAGCAGCATGACTCCGATCTCGGCGAGCTGGCTCGCGAGCTCGACGTCTGCGACAAAGCCCGGCGTGGCCGGACCGATGATCACGCCGGCCACCAGGTAGCCGACCAGGGCCGGCAGCTTCAGACGGACAGCCACGAACCCCAGGACCAGAGCGAGTCCCAGGGCGGCGGCGATCGTCGTGATCAGAGGGAAGCTATGCGGCACGCGAGGGGATTATGTCAGTAGGGGCGGCCCTTGCGGCCGCCCTCAGGGCAGCGGCACCAGCGGCTTCGACCCGCGCCGGTGCCACTCGCCGGGGGTCTTGATGTCGGACGGGTGATCGAGCACGAGATCGATCGCCAGCTCCTCGCCGAGGACCAGCTCCTGCGGCTTCGAGTGCGCGACCGCGTCGACCCATTCGCCGTCCGCGACGAGCCAGTAGCGCAGCCCCTCGTAGCCGGTCACCTCGTACCGGCCCTCGGCGTCGGTATCGCCAGACATGCCGTCCCACTCGTTCAGGGCAAGGACGACCGCGACCCCTTCGACGGGGCGCCCATCCGGCCACCGGACGGTGCCGGTCACGGAAACCTTTCTGACCGGGGGCGGCAGGCGGATGTCCTCGAGCTTCACGGACCCGGCCGGTTCGAGCGTAACGCGGGCGGCGTTGGTCAGCTTGCCCGTGTGAGGGTAGTAGGTGGGCTGATAAGGCGGCCCATAGGCTCCCGGCCCCTTGTGGTTGGCCGCCACGAGGTAGACGCCCGCGGGGATCTTCTCGAAAAGATAGCGGCCCTTCTCGTCCGTGTCCGCCGTTTCGATCTGGTAATCGTCGTGCGGCTTGTCCACCGGCATGAGGGCCACCGCCATCGACTCGACCGGCTTGCCGTGCAGGTCGACCACCCGGCCCTGAATGGTACCCAGGGAGGAGACGACGATCTCGACGCCAGCGCACTCGTCCGGATGGACCTCCACCTCCTGCTCCGCCGGGGTGGGGAAGCCCTCGGGCATCACGGCGCGCATCGTGTAGGTCCCGCGGAGCCGTCCCTTGACCGTGAAGTAGCCCCACTCGTTGGTCACCGCCTCGAACCGCCGGCCGCGGGGACCCCAGACCCTGACGGTGACGCCCGGCATCCCCTCGCCACCCGGGTAATCGTGAAGATCCTCGCGCGCCAGGGCCGTGACGCGGCCGTAGATGGCCGTCCACTCGCCCCTCTGCACCTGCCGGGCGAAGGCGAGATCGCCCCCGGCCTGGGTGAGCGGCTTCGACATGTCGCCGCACATGCTCACCCCGAGGGTCCCGCCGGGATCGCCGCCGGCATAGACGAAATAGGACTCCCCGACCGTGAAGTCCACGCCGCAATCGCCGTCGCCCATCCCGGTCACGACGTCGGCCGTCTTGCCCTGGACGCCCACGAAAGCCTCGATGACATCGAAGTGGAAGACGCGATGATCCGGGCGGGTGTCCGGCTGATCGTCGGTTTCAGTCCCGTCGGGCATGACGTACGTCACGCCGGTCACCTTGCCCGCGAAAATCCCGGCAGCTCCCCAGGCCTCGCACGGCTCGTACTCGCCAAACCCTCCGCCTATGCAGGAGCAGGCGGCGGCGGGCCGGGCGGCGAGGGCCAATCCGAGGGAGACAAGAAGCAATAGGCACGAACGGCCAAAGGCTCTCATGCCTTGTTAGACAGGCGATCAACCGCAAACGTTCCATGGCGGGTCGAGACTCACCCTCCAGGGAGAACGACTCTCCCTTCGGGAGGAGTGACTCCTCCGTCGGGTAGAGCCGTTCCACCTCAAGTAGGAGTGGCTCCAACTCGAGGTTGAACGGCTCCGACGGGTGTACGGACGCCTCCAACTCGGGTGCGGACGGCTCCGACCGGCGTACGGACGCCTCCAACTCGGGTATGGGCGGCTCCAACCCCGGTTTGGACGGCTCCAACCGGAGTTTGGACGGCTCCAACCCGGCTATGAACGGCTCCAACCCGGTTATGGACGGCTCCCCGGGCAGTACGGACGGTTCATACGCGTGTACGGACGGTTCCCGCTTGCGTACGGACGGTTGCTACGGCTGTACGGACGGCTCCTCCGCGTGTACGGACGGTTCCCCTCTTCGTACGGACGGTTCGTACCGCTTTACGGACGGTTCCCCTCTGCGTATGGACGGTTCGTACCGCCACACGGGCGGTTCCCCCTCGCGTACGAACGGCTGGTACCGATGTACGCATGGTTCCCCTCAACATACGAACCGTCCGTACTTCTGTGCAGAAGGTTCCCCTCGACGCACGAACCGTCCGTCCTGCCCTCAGGACGCCTCCGAGCCCGGTCCGGGCGGCTCGGATCCCGGTACGGACAGCTCCCCCCTCGCTACGGACCGTCCGTGGCGCAGTCCGGACGGTCCGGATATGTCGTCCCCTCCAGGTCACGCGCTAACTTGCCGCTGCTCGCTCCGGGCGGGGCTCCGGGAGAAGTCCTCCGCTTCCGGCTCCCCAAGGAGGATGACCAGGTTCCGTGAGACACGAAAGCCTCTCCGCAACACATGGAGCCTCTCCATGAGACACGGAAGCCTCTCCGCAATACATGGAAGACTCTCCGCAACACATGGAGACCTCTCCGCAACACATGGAGACCTCTCCGCAACACATGGAGACCTCTCCGCAACACATGGAGACCTCTCCGCGAGACGCGGAAGCCTCTCCGTGAGGCGCGGAGACCTCTCCGTGAGACGCGGAAGCCTCTCCGCAACGCGGGGAAGCTTCTCCGCAACACATGAAGCCTCTCCGCAACACATGGAGTCCTCTCCGCGAGACGCGGAAGCCTCTCCGCGAGGCGCGGAAGGAAGGCGCCTCCTCGTCATAGCCCAGGTATAGAATATTCTCAGGAACTCCCCCGCGGAGGACAACTCATGGGAAAGCTGCTGCTCCACCTCGTGACAGCCATCGCCCTCGTGCTCCTCGGGAGGTCGCAGGGATGGCCCTGGTGGTTGACCACCGCCGCCGTGATCGCCGGAATCATTGGTGTGCACCTGCTCTTCGAGCGATTTCTGGGCGGGTCCGTCCATCTGGGTGCGGCGGAAATAGCGGATGACGACCCTCTGATGCTGAGCGCTCTTGAGGAGGCGAAGCGCACCTGGAGTGACCTCCTCCGGCTGTACCCGGAGCACCCACAGGACACGATGGTGAAGTACCGCGTGCGCACCAAGTCGGGAGAGATCGAGAACGTCTGGGGAGACCTCCTCGAGCTCCGCTCCGACGATGCGACCGTGTACCTGCGGACGCCCCCTGTCGGCGAGGTCGACATCCCCGACCGGCGCATGGTCATCCCCGTGGCCGACATCGTAGACTGGCAGATCGAGTTCACCGACGGCAGTCTCCGGGGTGGCTTCACGCAACAGGCGACGTTCCGGATTCTCGAGCGCGAGCAGGGTGGGCTTCCGCGGCAGCTCGTGGAGCAGCTTGCTCGCTACCGGCCGGTAGAGGAGCCGATTGGCTAGGCGGAAAACTCGCCTTGCGGGAGCCTCGGAGGACGGCAGTTTGACAGGCGTATCTACTTGGATACAATGGGAGGGGGTATGTACACGCTTCTCCAGACGGAGGAGTTCCAAGAGTGGCTTGATGGACTGAGAGATTTTCGTGCGCAGACTCGAATCGCTGCCCGACTACGGCTCGTAGAGGCGGGCAACCTCGGTGACTGGAAATCAATAGGTGACAGTGTGTCAGAAATGCGAGTCGATGTTGGTCCCGGGTATCGGTTGTACTTTACTCGCAGGGGCAACGTACTCATCGTCATGCTCGCTGGTGGGGACAAGTCGAGCCAAAGCAGAGACATCAATCGGGCGAAGCGAATCCTCAAAGAATTGGAGTTGGAACAATGAGCAAGGCCAAAACTTCTACCAAGTTGCTTCCCTTCGATGCAGCACGCTACCTGACCGATGACGCAGCAATTGCCGAGTACATAACGGCCGTCCTTGAGACAGGCGACTCCGACCTTTTGCTGCTTGCGCTTGGTGACGTAGCGCGCGCTCGTGGCATGGCCCAAGTGGCGAAGGATTCCGGCCTCGGACGCGAAAGTCTCTATAAGGCACTTGCTCCTGGAGCGAAGCCGCGCTTTGACACGGTGCTCAAGGTGGCGCGTGCGCTGGGCGTCCGGCTGACGGCTCAGGTTGGATAGCCGTGCACAATCCTGGGCTCTTGTGCCGCAGCCCGTCGTCAGCGACAATGCATTGTTTCCTCTCGGCGTGTCGAGCCGAGGCGCGGTGGAAGAGATTTTCCTGAGGACGGAACTTTGAGGAAGTCAGAGCGATGCTGGCCCGAAGTAGCCAGGGAGTGGGAGCAGTGGCGGCAGGAGGCGTACGAGCAAGCCTTCAAGGAGGGCTTCGAGAGAGGTTACAGAGAGGGGCTTGAGGAGGTGCGTGCGGCCTTCGTCAGTCGGGGATTGAGCCC
>DASUNJ010000505.1:0-10913 GCA_036277235.1 Thermoanaerobaculia bacterium
ATGCACAAGCCGAAAGACCCGGTCTCGCAACGGCGGACCTTCGCCATCATCTCGCACCCCGACGCGGGGAAGACCACGCTCACCGAGAAGCTGCTGCTCTTCGGCGGCGCCATCCAGCTCGCCGGCGCGGTCAAGGCCCGCGGCGACGCGCGGCGCGCCCGCTCCGACTGGATGAACGTCGAGCGCGAGCGCGGCATCTCGGTCACCGCGTCCGTCATGACCTTCGAGTACGACGGGTGCACCTTCAACCTCCTGGACACGCCGGGCCACGAGGATTTCAGTGAGGACACCTACCGCACCCTGACCGCCGTGGACTCGGCCGTCATGGTGATCGACGCGGCCAAGGGCATCGAGACCCAGACCCGCAAGCTGTTCGAGGTCTGCCGGTTGCGCGACGTGCCCATCATCACGTTCATCAACAAGCTCGACCGCGAGGGCCGCGATCCGTTCGACCTGCTCGGCGAGATCGAAACATCGCTCCAGCTCCATGTCACCCCGGCCTCCTGGCCGATCGGCATGGGACAGCGCTTCCTCGGCTGCTACGACCTGTTCCGCGACCGCCTGCTCCTCATGGACCGCGGACGCAATGCCGTCGCCACCGAGGGCGAGGCCTTTCACGGCCTGGACGATCCCAGGCTCGACGAGCGCCTGCCGGCCGATGCCCTGGCCCAATTGCGGGAGGAGGTAGAAATGGCCCGCGCGCTCTGCCCGGCCTTCGACCTCCAGTCGTACCGCGAGGGGCACCTGACGCCCGTCTTCTTCGGCAGCGCGCTCAACAACTTCGGCGTCCGCGACCTGCTCGACGGCCTGGTTGCGCTGGCGCCGCCGCCGCGTCCGCAACCCTCGACCACGCGCCTGGTCGACCCGTCCGAGGACCAGGTGACCGGCTTCGTGTTCAAGATCCAGGCGAATATGGACCCCAAGCACCGGGACCGAGTCGCCTTCGTGCGCCTCTGCTCCGGCCGGTTCGAGCGCGGCATGAAAGTGCATCACATCCGCACCGGCAAGACCATGGCAGTCCACAACCCGGTGCTGTTCATGGCGCGCGACCGCGAGCTGGCCGAGGAGGCCTGGGCGGGCGACATCATCGGCATCCCGAATCATGGCACGCTACGCATCGGCGACGCCCTGACCGAGGGGGAGCAGCTGCGCTTTACGGGCATCCCGAGCTTCGCGCCGGAGCTGCTCAAGAAGGTGCGGCCGGTCGACCCGATGCGGGCCAAGCACCTGGGGCGGGCGCTCCTGCAACTCGCGGAAGAGGGAGCTGCGCAGGTCTTCAAGCCCAACATCGGCACGGACTGGATCGTGGGTGTGGCCGGCGCGCTGCAGTTCGATGTGCTCGCCGACCGCCTGAGCACCGAGTACAACATCGACGCCCATCTGGAGGGCACGACCCTCTACACGGCGCGCTGGGTGGAAGCCGACGACCCGCTCCTCCTGAAGCGCTTCCTCCAAACCCTCGACGGCAGCATGGCCGAGGACCACAACGGCGCTCCGGTGTTCCTGGCGAGAAACGCCTGGCACCTCAAGAGCACCGGCGAGGACTGGCCGCAGATCCGCTTCCTGAAGACCAAAGAACAGGTGCAGTAGTTGATCCCGTCCTCCCTCTCCCCAGCCCTCTCCCCCGTACCGGGGGAGAGGGAGTAAGATCGCGTCTCCAACAGGAGATACACCGATGCGCAAGACTGCTCTGTTCGTCCTCCTCCTCGCTTTTCCAGCCCTGGCCGGCGCCGCGGACGTTGCCCGGAAGGATGCCTTCAAGGACGCCGCCGTCGAGATCTGCACCCAGGTTTCGCCCAGGTTCCGCGACGCCTGCGAGACCGTACAGCCCACGCGGCGTGTCCTCACAGGGAACATCGCCGAGTACTCCTTTCGCATTCCGGTCGGAAGGGGCCAGTCCGATTTCATCGGACTGCACCGGGTGGTCAGGGAGCGGTCGGCCTGGAGGCCGCTGCGCACCTCCAGGGCCCTGATGATGGCCCACGGCGACATCTGGGGCTTCCGCGCCGCCTTTCTGACCGACCCGGAGCGCAACCTGCCCGTGTTCCTGGCCCGCAACGGCATCGACGTCTGGGGGATCGACTTCGGCTGGACCCTCGTGCCGGCGACGACCACCGACTTCTCGTTCATGAAGAACTGGGGGATCGAGCGCGACGCCCGCGATCTGGGCGTGGCTCTGGCCGTGGCCCGGGGCCTCCGCTTTGCCGGCGGCGACGGCTTCGGAAAGCTGCTCCTCCTCGGATGGAGCCGCGGCGGTCAGATCGGCTATGCCTATCTCGACCGCGAGTCGCAGCTCCCGTCCGTTTTCCAGCAGGTCCGCGGCTTCATCCCGGTGGACATCTACCTGAAGACGGATGTCGAGGATCTCCGCGAGGCGGCCTGCACCCGTTATCTGGGCAGCCTGCCGTCCTGGCAGGCGGGTACCTTCGAGAGCCGCAACGGCACGCTCATCTTCACGATCTGGCAGTTGGCGACGACCAATCCCAACGGCGCCTCGCCGATCCTCCCGGGCTTCACGAACCGGCAGGCGGCCCTGGCCGTGGGCTCGATGACGTTCCTCTTCTTCCCGCCGGACCTGGCCCCTGTGCCCCTCTACCACTTCACGGGTGGCACCTTCGACGCCCAGGGCCTGCCTACCGGCCTCCTCTATACCCCGGAGGCGCTGCTCCTGGCCCTGGAGAAGGGCTCCGCGCCCTTCCAGCCGGCGCGAGAGCTGCTCGACGGCGACGCCGCCATCTGCGACGACGACAGCATCGTGGAGGTCTCGTTCGACGATCACCTGGACGACATCGAGGTCCCAATCTTCTATGTCGGCGCCACCGGCGGCTTCGGCAACTTCGGGATCTACACGACGACGCTCCTCGGAAGCCAGGACGTGACCAGCCTGGTCGTCGACCTGCAACCCCCCGCAAACCAGCTCGCCGAGTTCGGCCATGCGGACCTCTTCCTCGCGACGAATGCCCAGAGCCTCGTCTGGCAGCCGATCCTGAGCTGGATCCAGGGGCACTGACGGTACCCGGGGAGGCCCTTGCCTCCCCTCCTCCCCCTCCGTTAACGTGGAATCCGCATGGCTCGATTCGTGTTTGATCCAGAGCAGGAGACCGGGGTCGCCACCGAGAAGCGGCGCAAGACGAAACGCCCGCGGAAGTGGAAGGTGCTGCTCCACAACGACGACTTCACGACGATGGATTTCGTCGTACACATCCTGATGACCCATTTCCACAAGTCGCCCCCCGAGGCCACTCATGTCATGCTCCAGGTCCACCACAAGGGGGTCGGGCTCGCCGGAATCTATCCGAGCAAGGACGTGGCCGAGACCAAGGTGGCCGAAGTGATGGCCGAAGCGCAGGAGAACGGCATGCCGCTCCTCCTCACCATCGAGCCGGCTGAAGAACGGGACGAGTAACCTTAGATGAGGCTATCCGACGACTTGCAGATCTCCCTCTCGCTCGCCATGAGCGAGGCCGGGCGCCTGGGCCACGAGTACGCCGGCCTGGAGCACCTGCTCTACGCCCTCACCTTCGACGACGAGGCCTCCGAGGTTCTGCGCCATGCCGGCGCGGACGTCCGCCGTGTCCAGGAGCGCCTGGCCGACTACCTGGCCGAGGAGGTCGTGGGCCTCGAAGGGCTCGACGGGGAGGACGGATTCGAGCCGCGCCTTTCCCTTGCCGCCCAGCGCACCCTCGCCCGGGCCGCGGTGCGCGTCGAGGGCACCGGCCGCCAGGAGATCCGCGGCTCGGACCTCCTCGTCGCCCTGTTCGAGGAGCCCGAGTCCTATGCCGCCGATCTCCTGGAAGAGCAGGGGGTCACCCGGCTCGACGTGGTCAGCTTCCTCGCCCATGGCGTTTCCAAGCTGGGCTCCCTCCCCAGCGGCCCGGTACACTCCGGGCGTCCTGGCGGGGCGGGGATGGAAGACGAGGACGAGCCCGGACCCGGCGGCGGCTTCCGCGGCGATCCGCTGGAGGCCTTCGCCCAGGATCTGACCGAAATGGCCCGCCGCGGCGCCATCGATCCGCTCATCGGCCGCTCCAAGGAGATCGGCCGCACCCTCCACATCCTGCAACGCCGCCGCAAGAACAACCCGATCTACGTCGGCGATCCCGGCGTGGGCAAGACCGCCCTGGTGGAGGGCCTCGCTCTGCGAATCGCCCAGGGAGAGGTGCCCGAGCCCTTCCGCAAGACCAAGGTCTTCCGCCTGGACATGGGCTCGCTCCTCGCCGGCACGCGCTACCGCGGCGACTTCGAGAACCGCCTCAAGGGCGTGCTCCAGGCCCTGGCCGCCGAGGAGAGCCCGATCCTGTTCATCGACGAGATCCACACGCTCGTCGGCGCCGGGGCCGCCGGCCACGGCACCATGGACGCCTCGAACCTGCTCAAGCCCGCGCTCCAGGACGGCACCCTGCGCTGCATCGGCGCGACCACCTGGGAGGAATTCCGCCAGACCTTCCAGCGCGACCAGGCGCTCGCCCGCCGCTTCCAGAAGGTCGAGGTCAACGAGCCCTCCACCGACGAGACGGTCAAGATCTTCCAGGGGCTCCAGGAGCGCTATGAGAAGCACCACAAGGTGCGCTACACCCAGCCGGCGATCCGCTCCGCCGTCGACATGGCCGACCGCTACCTGCGCGACCGCAGGCTGCCGGACAAGGCCATCGACCTGCTCGACGAGGCCGGCGCGGCCGTATCGCTGCGCGGAGCCAGGAGGGTCACGGTCCCGGACCTGGAAGCAGTCCTGGCGACCATGGCCCAGATCCCCGCCGGCAAGGTCAAGGGCAACGAGCGCGAGCAGCTCCAGCGCCTGGAGCAGGAGCTCAAGAAGGTCATCTTCGGCCAGGACGAGGCCATCGACCGCCTGGTCAGCGCCATCAAGGTCTCCCGCGCCGGGCTGCGCGACCCGCAGAAGCCGGTCGGCAACTTTCTGCTCACGGGCCCTACGGGCGTCGGCAAGACCGAAGTGGCGAAACAGCTCGCCGAGGCGCTCGGCATCTCGTTCCTGCGCTTCGACATGAGCGAGTACATGGAGCCCCACTCCGTCTCCCGCCTGGTCGGCGCCCCTCCCGGCTACGTGGGCTTCGACCGCGGCGGCCTGCTCACCGAGAGCGTCAGCAAGAACCCCCACGCCGTGCTCCTCCTCGACGAGATCGAGAAGGCCCACCAGGACGTGTTCAACGTCCTCCTCCAGGTCATGGACCATGGGACGCTGACCGACACGAACGGCAAGCAGACCGACTTCCGGCACGTCATCCTGCTGATGACCTCGAACGTCGGCGCCCGCGAGCTGGCCCAGCGGGGGCTCGGATTCGGCGACGCCGGAGAGAACCCCAGATCCTCCTCCGAGTCGGACCGCGCGGTCGAGCGCCTGTTCAGCCCCGAGTTCCGCAACCGGCTGGACGGCCGCATCCGCTTCAACGCGCTCACTCCGGACCTCATGGAGCAGATCGTCGAGAAGTTCGTGCGCGAAATGTCGCGCCAGCTCGCCGAGAAAAAAGTCCGCGTCGAAATCACGGACGCCGCCCGCAAGCTCCTGGCCGAAAAGGGCTACGACCCCGCCTTCGGCGCCCGCCCCCTGGCCCGCGTCCTGGAAGACGAGGTCAAACGCCCCCTGACGGAGGAGCTGCTCTTCGGCAGGCTCCAGGCCGGCGGCAAGGCGATCGTCGACGTCGAAGACGGCCGCATCGTGCTCCGCTGACAGTTTTTGTCTGCCAATCCGGACATAAACTGTCCGTGCCTATCTAGATCTCCTTTGTTTTCAGCTTCTTAACATTGGCATGCCAAATGCGTTGGCATGCTGGGAAGTTTTTGATCCCTCCCGCTGTTCGATAGAGGGTTACGCATAAGCGTCGTACAGTCCAAGGGAGACCGCATGATGAAGCCCCGCCCCCTCTCGTGGCCTTTCGCTCTGAGCCTGCTCATCCTGGCAACCGTTCCCGTCTTTGCCGCGCCGCCTGTCCAGATCCGGGCCGCGGTCCAGGGTGAGCTGATCGAGGCGAAGGGGACGAGCGAGCGGGCGGAGATCGTGTCGTTCGGCGCGGAGCTGGTGCCCGGCCTCATGCAGGCGGCCGAGAACACGACCGTGCGGGTGGCGGACTGGCCGGTGGGTCCCGATGAGCGGGCGGACGTGCTCCTGACCCGCTTCGACATCTACGCTCCCGGCGCCAAGGTCTTCGTGGTCGAAGGCCGGAGCGAGCGGGAGATACCGCGCTCGCGGCTCGCATTCTTCTCCGGCACGGCTGCTGACGATCCCGAGATGACGGTCTTCGCGGCGGTGGACCCGGACACCGGCCACGTCAACGGCTTCACGCAGACCCGCGACGCGTTCCACGAGCTTCACCCCCTGAGCCACGTCCCCTCCCTGGCCGTCGAGCAAGGCACCCGCAGCCACCTCGTAGCCCCGGCCGAGGTCTTCCTCAAGGAGCGGGGCGAACTGTCCTCCTGGGCCTGCGGCCAGACCGGCGCTCCCCTGGACTTCATCCAGGAAATGCAGGAGATGAGCGAGCGGATGGCCGAGGACTCCTCCCCCTTCGGGTCGGTCTCCGCCCAGGCCATCACCACCCTGCACACCGCGACGATCGCCGTGGACACGGACAACGAGCTCCTCTCCCTCAAGTTCGGCAACAACACGACCACGGCGACGAACTACATCGCCAGCCTGATCGCCTCGATGACGGTGATCTACGAGCGCGACGCGCTGGTGCGGCTCCTCCAGGGCACGACCTTCCTGCGCCCCTCGACGACGCCGGACCCGTACGTCCAGGCGGGCAGCGGCAGCGCCAGCGCGGCCAAGCTGAACGAGTTCTCCAATGTCTGGAACACCACCCACGTCGGCGTCACCCGCGCGCTCGCCATGATGCTCTCGGGCAAGCAGACGGGCGGCGGCGCCTCGGGCATCGCCTGGCTCACCACCTTGTGCAACAAGTTTTACGGAACGAGCTTCAGCCAGGTCTTCCTCTCCGGCACCACCCCGAGCTCAGGCGACATCCTGGTGGTGGCCCACGAGCTCGGCCACAACTTCGGCTCGCCGCACACCCATTGCTACGCCAACCCGATCGACAACTGCTACAACGCCGAGGGCGGCTGCTTCGCCGGCACCAGGAGCTGCCCGGCCGCGCAGACCATCAACGGCGTGACCAGCGTCACCGGCACGCTGATGAGCTACTGCCACCTCTCGGGCTTGGCCGGCTGCTCCTCGAAGACCGTGTTCCACCCGCGCACCATCTCCGAGAAGCTGGCCCCGGCGATCCAGACCGCGGTGGGTTCCTGCATCTTCCCGGCGGCGGCACCGCCTCCGCCGGCGCCGGTCGTCGCCGCGGTCGGCCCGAAATCGGGGACCACGGCAGGTGGCACCGCGGTCACGATCACCGGCACGGGCTTCCAGGCCGGCGCCACCGTCACCTTCGGCGGCACCGCGGCCAGCTCGGTCGTCGTGGTCAATTCCACCCAGATCACCGCCGTGACTCCGGCCAGGTCCACGGGCAAGGTGGCCGTGGCCGTGACCAACCCCAACGCCCAGAGCTCCAGTCTCGCCGACGGCTTCTTCTATTCGCCGCCCCCCACCCTCTCGGACTTCTACACCCTGACGCCCTGCCGCGTGGTCGACACGCGGAATGCGATCGGGTCGCGCGGCGGCCCGGTGCTGTCGCCCTCCCAGATCCGGACCTTCCCGATCACGGGCGCTTGCGGGATTCCGGCGAACGCCAAGGCGGTCGTGGTGAACATCACCTCGGTCACCCCGGGCGCCGCGGGCGTCTTCCAGGTCTTCCCCGGCAACGCGTTCCCCATGGGGACCGGCGTCGTCAACTTCGGCGCCGGACAGGTCCGGGCCGGCAGCTCGATCCTGATGCTGGCGACGGACGGAACGGGCACGCTCGGAGTGCAGAACAGCTCCGCCGGCAACACCCACTTCCTGCTGGACGTCAGCGGCTATTACCTGTAGTCAGTTGACCGGCTCGTCAGGCTCCTGAGGCAAGAATTCCTCGGCGGGGGCGAGCCGGCGCTCCTCCTCTTCCTCCCACATCCTGCGCTGGGCCGCGTCCCGCGCCCGCCGCTTGCCCATCGCCCAGATCGCCAGCAGAGTGATCAGCAGCCAGAGCGTGACCGAGCTGGTCAGGAGCGGCACCCAGCGGTACCAGAGGGTCTGGCGCTTCCAGAAGGCGCGCTCCGCCTCCGCGAGCGAGGTTCCCGTGGCACGCTGGAAGGCATCCTCGAACGAAAGGCCGCGCGCCACCTCGGCCAGGACGCGGGCAGCCGCGTCGTCGCCGTGCCGCCGGAGCAGGTCGTTGGCGAAGGCGCCGGCAATCGCGTAAGCGCCCTGCGCGGCCCCCCGCCCGCCGCGGAACTCCTGTTCGAGCCGCTCCAGGGACACCTCGCCGTCGCCGACCAGAGTGAGCGTGAGCTGAGAGCGGTCGTCGAGCCCCCAGCTCAATCCGGCGATCATGGCCAGCCCCTCGTGGAACCAGCGCGGCAGCGGCCGTCCGCCCGCCGCCCGCGCCACGAGCACGTGCGCCACCTCGTGCCGGAGGAGCTCCTCGAGCGAAGAGTCGGGATAGGAAGGAGCCCTGGCCGGGAGGAGCACGATCACCCCCTCCTCGCTGAACGCGTAGCCCGACACCCAGGGCGGCACCATCGCGAGGTCCGACCCCTCCGGCCCCAGGAGCACCTGGATGGGCGGACCGGGATCTTCAAGTCCCACCAGGCGCATGGCATCCAGAAGCCGTCCGGGCTCGACCGCCCGCACCTTGGCCGCCGCCCGTTCCAGGGAGGGGGGAGCCTGGACGATCAGCTCCGGAGGGCGCTGCGCCGCAGCGAGGGCGGGCAGGAGGAGAGCGAAAAAGAGGATTGCACCGCGGCCCATCCGCCCATTCTAGCCCGCCCCCTCCAACCAATCCGCAGACCGCGTAGAGACGTCCCCAGTCCGCTGGCAAGATCCTACCGGGTGTACACGGTCGGGGCGTCTCATGACCCCCAGCCACCACGAACACACCGCAGCACGTCCGAAATCATTCCCTGGGGGGTTTTACGGTCGCGGCGCCGGTGGGGTGGACCCGCCTGTCGTGGGGAGACGCCCCGACCCTGTACACCCGGCAGGTTCGTGCCAGCGGACTGGGGACGTCTCTACAGCCTCTACAGCCGCTACAATGAACGCTCCATGTCCATACCAACCCGGCCCACGGTCTTCCTGAGCTACAGCCATCAGGACGAGGATTGGAAGAACCGCGTCGTGGGACACCTGAACGTCCTGGAAGCCGATCTCGACATCTGGGACGACCGCCGGATCGCCAAGGGGGACGCCTGGCTCCCCGAGATCCAAGGCGCCATGGACCGCGCGGCCGTGGCCGTCCTACTCATCTCGAAGGACTTCCTGAATTCCAAGTTCATCAAGGGCACGGAGGTCCCCCATCTGCTGAAGCGCAGGAGGGACGGCGGGTTGCGGGTGATCCCGCTGTTCGTCCGCCCCTGCGCCTGGCAAGCGGTGGAGTGGCTCGCCGAGATCCAAGGCGGTCCGAAGGACGCGAAGACGCTCTCCGACCACCGGAAACCTCAGGCCGACAAGATCCTTGCCGACCTGGCCTTGGAGATCCGGGACCGTCTGCGCGGGCCCCTCACCCCCCGGCCCCCTCTCCCATCGCACTCCCCCCGACCGGGAGAGGGGGAGCCCGGATCGGGCGAGCTCGCGAAACCCGGCCCGCATGCGTCCCCCCTCTCCCGGAGGACGGGAGGGCGATGGGAGAGGGGGATAGGGGGTGAGGAGCCCCCTCGCCTCGACCTCGGCCGCCTCCCCATCGCCGGCCCCCTCCTGATCGGTCGGGAAACCGAGCTCGCCCGCCTCGACGCCGCCTGGGAGAACGCCAAAACGCATGTCCTCACCTTCGTCGCCTTCGGAGGCATGGGCAAGTCCGCCCTGGTGAGTCACTGGCTCGACCGCATGTCCGCCGACGGCTGGCGCGGTGCCCGGCGGGTTCTCGACTGGTCCTTCTACAGCCAGGGCACCGAGGAGCGCATCACCTCCGCCGACCGCTTCCTCGATCACGCCCTGGCCTGGTTCGAAGATCCCGACCCCAAGGCCGGAGCGGCCCGAGATCGCGGCCTGCGCTTGGCCGAGTTGGTGCGCCGGGAGAAGAGTCTCCTTGTCCTCGACGGCGTAGAGCCACTTCAGCATCCCCCTTCGCATCCGCTCGCGGGGCGGCTCAAGGACTCGGGCCTCACGGCGTTGCTCAAGGGGCTGGCCGGCGGCAACTCCGGCCTGTGTGTGGTCACCACCCGCGAGCGCATCGCGGACCTGGAGTCTTTCTCCAGGACCGCACCCCAGGAGGATCTGGAGGCACTCTCCCCGGAGGCCGGGGCGGAGCTGCTGAAGCGGCTCGGGGTCAAGGGGAAGGATTCGGAGCTTCTGGCCGCCTCGCGGGAGTTCGGCAACCACGCCCTGACGCTGACGCTTCTGGGAGGCTACCTAAGCCGGGCCTACGGGGGAGACGTCCGCCGCCGGAGGGAAGTGGATCTCGCCGGAGCCGCCGAGCGCAAAGGCGGTCACGCCCTGCGGGTCATCGGCACCTACGCCGACTGGCTGGGAGAGGGTCCGGAGCTGGCGATCCTTCGACTGCTGGGGCTGTTCGACCGTCCGGCTAGCTCCAAGGCTCTTGCGGCGCTACGGGCAAAGCCGGTCATTCCGGGGCTGACCGAGCCGCTGATGGATTTGGGAGAGGAAGACTGGCAACTGGCGCTCTCTAGCCTACGCGAGCACGGCCTCCTCCTGCCCGCCGATTCCCATCAGCCGAACACCTTGGACGCCCATCCTCTGGTCAGGGTCTTCTTCCAGGAGGAGCTTGAGAAGCAACGGCCGGCAGCCTGGAAGGTCGGAAACCTGCGCCTCTACGAGTACTTCCAGAGGGAGGCGCCGGATCTGCCCGACACGCTGGAGG
>DASUNJ010000506.1:0-21986 GCA_036277235.1 Thermoanaerobaculia bacterium
GGAGCCCTGCTACCAGGGCGAGTGCCAGCCGGAGGAAGGCTGGAGATGGAGTCACGGGTACGGGCATGCTGAGCCTCCTGTTTTCCTGCGCGATCGGTATCACCCATCGTAGCATTCCCAACCATGAACCTCCACGACCTCTTCGCCATCCCCCTGCGCCGCTCGCCGGATCGGCCGGCCCTGCGGTTCTCCGCTCCGGACGGGACCCGCACCGACCTCACCTACGCCGAGCTCTTTGCCGAGTCGCGGCGGCTCGCCGCCGGTCTTCACGCCCGCGGTCTGCGACGCGGCGACCGGGTGGCATTTTTTCTCGGCAACCGGCCGGAATTTGTCACCGCCTACCTGGCCGTGGTGCGCCTCGGGGCGGTCATGGTGCCCCTGAACCTGGCCTATCGCCGCCGCGAGATCGCGCACATTCTCGGGGATGCCGGGCCGCGACTGCTGCTGACCGAGAGGAGCCAGCTCCCCGTGCTGGAGGAGCTCGATCCGGCCGAGCGCGTCTCGGACGTGATCCTGGCCGAGGATCTGAGCTCCCTCTCCCGCGAAGCGGAGGAGGGCTGGGGAGGGGGCTCCGTCGATTCGGACGACCTGGCGATGATCCTCTACACCTCGGGGACGACCGGGCGCAGCAAGGGGGCGATGATCACGCACGGCAACGTCCTCGCGACCATGACCGGCCTGCTCGCCGCCTGGGCCTGGGAGCCGGCGGACGTCCTCCTCCTCACCCTGCCGCTCTTCCACACCCACGGCCTGGTCGTCGGCCTCCATTGCGCGCTGGCCGCCGGCGCGACCGTCCTGCTGCGCCGGCGCTTCGACGCGGCCGAGGCGGCGCGCGAGCTTCTGGGAGGACAACCGACCCTGTTCTTCGGCGTCCCCACCATGTACGTCCGGCTGGTCGAAGAGTTGAGGAAGCCCCTCACCCCTGACCCCTCTCCCATCGCACACCCTTCCCCCGGGAGAGGGGAACCCCCTCCCTCTCGACTCGCAGCTTCCCCCCTCTCCCGGTCGGGTGGGAGTGCGATGGGAGAGGGGGGCCAGGGGGGTGAGGGGCTCCGGCGCATCCGCCTCTTCTGCTCCGGCAGCGCGCCGCTCTCCCCCGAGACCTTCGCCGCCTTTCGCGAGCTGACCGGGCAGGACATCCTGGAGCGCTACGGCATGACAGAGACCGGCATGAGCCTCAGCAACCCATATGCGGGGCCGCGCCTCCCCGGCACCGTCGGCACCCCGATGCCCGGGGTCTCGGCCCGGATCGTCGATGCCGGCGGGAACGATGTCGAGCCCGGCGGCGAGGGCGAGCTGCTCGTGCGCGGCAGCCATGTCTTCCCCGGCTACTGGAACGATCCCGCCAAGACCGCCGCCAGCTTCCTCCACGACGATCTGGGCCGGCGCTGGTTCCGCACCGGCGACCTCGCGCGGCGCGACCCCGCGACCGGCTCCTACACCCTCCTCGGCAGGAGCCACGAGCTGATCCTCCGCGGCGGCTTCAACATCTACCCCAGGGAGATCGAGGAGGTGCTGGCCTCGTTCCCCGGCGTGCGCGAGGCCGCGGTGGTAGGCCGGCCTCACCCGGAATGGGGGGAAGTCCCGGTCGCTTTCCTCGTCGTGGACTCTCCCGTGGACGAGGCCGTCCTTACGTCCTGGTGCCGAAAACAGATGGCCGGGTATAAAATCCCTCAAGAAATCCGGTATCTTGATGCTCTACCCCGAAACGCATTGGGAAAAGTGCAGAAGAATCTGCTCACGGAATAGGTATGGTAATTGCTTCAAATTCATTCAAGCTCTCGTGTCAGCACGGCGGTTTCCTCCTCGGCTCGAAGATCCAGGTCGCTCGCGCGGCACGCATCTAGCTCCAGCCGGCACCTAGGAGTAGAGATCCTGGACAGCGAGGAGGGCCATGAGCTCACCCTGGAGACCCGCGGGTGATCGGTGAGACGATCTCCCATTACGACGTGATCGAGCTCCTCGACCGGGGGGAGGCGGGGCCTGTCTACAAGGCCCGCGACCGCCGGGACGGCAGCCTGGTCGCGCTCGAGCTCCTGCCGGTGCCGCCGGACGCGGCTTCCGGAGACCGTCTCCGCCGGGAGGCGGAGACGGCGTCGGGCCTCGGCCACCCGCACATCTGTCCCGTATTGGAAGTGGGCGAGGTTCTGGGCCGGGGGCTCTTCGTGACACGCAGGCTGGAGGGGGAGACCCTGCGCAGCCGTCTCGAGCGCTGCCCGCTGGCACCGGAGCAGGCCCTCGGCCTGGCATCGCAGATCGCCGCGGCGCTCGGCCGGGTGCATGAGCAGGGGGTCGTTCATCGCGACCTCCGCCCCTCCAACGTCCTCGTGACCGCGGACGGCCAGATCCGGGTGGCGGGCTTCGGCCTCTCCTGGGCCCGCGGTGCCCGCGCCATGGGCTCCAACGGGTCGGACGCAGGCCTGCTCTACCGGTCCCCCGAGCAGCTCCGCGGCACCTCCGCGGACGCCGTCGACGCCCGCTCCGACATCTGGTCGCTGGGGGTGCTGCTCTATGAGATGACCACCGGGCGCCTGCCTTTCCCGGATGCCCGAGCCATCCTGGAGAGTGAGCCCGAGCCCATGGACGCGATCCATCCGGGCCTTCTGGAGCTGGACGAGGTCGTGGCGCGGGCGCTCTCCAAGGATCCCGCGGACCGGCCGGCGCGGATGGACGACTTCCTGGTCTCTCTGCGCGGCCTGCTGGCGGGCGGCGGTCTCCTGGAGACCGATGCGACGCTGGTCCAGGTCCCCGGCATGCGCTCCGGCCGCCCCGAGCCGGAGCCCGGTTCCCTGGAAAAACCGGCGGGCGGGCCGGCGAAGGTGCTTCACCTGTCCGCCCTGCCGGGCAGCACGATCGCCCAATACCGGCTCCTCGATCCCCTCGGCGGGGGCGCCATGGGCACCGTCTACGAGGCCGAGGACACCCGCCTGCGGCGACGGGTCGCCCTCAAGTTCCTGCCCGACGAGCTGACCCGCGACCCGGTGGCCAAGGCCCGCTTCCTCCAGGAGGCGCAGGCCGCGTCGGCCCTGGACCATCCCAACATCTGCACGGTACACGAGGTGGGGGAGACCGAGGACGGCCACCTCTACCTGGCCATGGCCGCCTACGACGGCGAGACCGTGAAGGAGCGGATCGCGCGCAGCCCGCTCTCCGTGGACGAGGCGCTGGACATCGCCTGCCAGGCCGCCCAGGGCCTCGCCAAGGCGCATCGCGAAGGGATCGTCCACCGCGACGTGAAGCCGGCCAACCTCATGGTCACCCGCGATGGGATGGTGAAGATCCTGGACTTCGGCGTGGCCAAGCTGCGCGGCGCGGCCGGGATCAACGTGGTCGGCTCCTTCCTCGGCACCCCGGCCTACATGTCCCCCGAACAGGCGCGCGGCGAGGAGGTCGATCCCCGCTCGGACGTCTTCTCCCTGGGTGTCGTGCTCTACGAAATGCTCGCGGGCACGCGGCCCTTCCGCAGCGGCGAAGGGGTGACCTCCGCCCTCCGCTCCCTGCTGGAGGACAAGCCGGCGCCGCTGCCTGCCGCAATACCGGTGGAGCTCGAGCGCGTGGTCCTGAGGATGCTCGCCAAGCCGCCGGCCGAGCGCCATCCCACGGGCGCCGAGGTCGCCGCCGAGCTGGCCGACGTCCAGAAAGCGCTCGCCGCCGAGCCGGCTCCGGTTCAGGCGACGGGCCGGCGGACCTGGCTCGCCACCGCGGCGGTCCTGGGCGTGGTCCTGGCCCTCGCGGCCGTGGCGCTGCTCCGGCGGCCGGAGGCGGCCCCGGTCCAGCCCGTCTTCAGCCGCGTCACCGACCAGGAGGGGCGCGAGGTCGACCCGAGCCTGGCTCCGGACGGCCTCTCCTTCGTCTATGCCAAGGCCGACCTCTCGGGGCAGAAGGACATCCTCCTCCAGAGGATCGGCGTCGAGCGCAAGCCGCTCAACGTCACCGAGGGCTCGGAGGCCGACGACTCCCAGCCGGCCATTTCGCCCGACGGCCGCTGGATCGCCTTCCGCTCCGAGCGGGAGGGGGGAGGGATCTTCATCACCTCGGTCGAAGGCGGGCTTGCACGGCGCATCGCCGACGTGGGCTACAACCCCGCCTGGTCGCCGGACGGCCGCGAGCTCGCCGTGGCCACGGAAGGGATCACCGATCCGACGACGCGCAAGGACGTGAGCGAGATCCTGCGGGTGGACGTGGCCACCGGCCGGAGCCGCGTCATCGTCGGCAATGTCGACAAAGGCAGCGCGGACGGCGTGCAGCCGAGCTGGTCGCCACACGGCTGGCGGATCGCCTACTGGGGAGTGCCCGCCGACAGCGCGAGGCGCATCCTCTGGACGGTCCCCGCCGAAGGCGGCGCGCCGAGCAAGGTGCTCGACGACGGCGCCACGAACTGGAACCCCGTCTGGTCGCCGGACGGCGCCTGGCTGTACTTCGGCAGCGACCGCAGCGGCAGCCTGAACCTCTGGCGGCTGCCGATCGACGAGCGCAGCGGGGAAGTGCGGGGCGATCCCGAGCCCGTGACGACGCCTACCACGGCGAGCGGCTTCTGGAGCCTGTCGCGGGACGGCACCCGGATCCTCTACGCCGCCAACGAGACCAAGTCCAACATCGAGCGCTTCCCGTTCGATCCCGCGGGCCTGCAGGTGACGGGCCGCGAAGAGGCGGTCACCCGCGGCTCGCACAGGGTGCGCTCCTGCGCAGTCTCGCCCGACGGGCGCCGCATCGCCTTCCATGCCGCGCTGCCGCGGGAAGAGCTGTTCGTCGCCGGCATCGACGGCAGCGGCCTCAAGCAGCTCACCGACGATGCCTTCAAAGACCGCGTGCCGGTCTGGTCGCCGGACGGCCGGCGGCTGCTCTTCTACTCCAACCGCGGCGGCGGCTACGAAGCCTGGCTCGTGAACGCCGGCGGCGGCGAGCCCGAGCGGGTCCTTCCCCCGGGCGGCGAGCCGGTCACGCTCCCGGTCTGGTCGCCGGACGGCCGCAAGGTGGCCTGCACCTACGGCGGCAGGGGGGCGGTGATCGACCTCGCCCCGCCGCTCGCCTCCCGGCGGGCGGAGCCGCTTCCCCAGGCCGAGGGCGAGACCTTCTATCCGCTCTCCTGGTCAGCCGACGGCCGGGCGCTCGCCGGCAACATTTCGCGCCTCGACGGCTCCATCCTGGAAGGGATCGGCTTGCATTTGCTGGGCTCGCGCACCTATCTAAGGTGGACGAGCCGCGGAAACAACCCGGCCTGGCTGCACGACGGCCATCGGCTCCTGTACATCGAGGCTGGCAGGATCCTGGCCTTCGACACCCGGACGAACGAGGCGCGGGAAGTCCTCGCGCCTCCGCCGCACTCCGCTTACGAGCAGGTGATCACGAGCCCGGACGACCGCAGCCTCTTCACCGTCCGTGCCGTCGACGATGGCGACATCTGGCTGCTCACGCTGCGCAACCAACGGGGCGAAGCCCCGAAACCAGGAGGACGATAGATGAGCTTCAAAGTGATGGACCTCGTGATCAGCGTTGGACCCCAGCAGAACTACACGTGCACCCTTGTTACCCGGCCCACGGGAGGCGCTTGTATCGATTCGATCTTCGACAATTCCCGGAAGGCGGCGCACGGGCTCTCCCTGCTCAAGGCACAGCTCCGGCAGTCGGCCACACGGGCCTGAAAGGGATGAGAGGGCCGGATCGAAGAGTCCGGCCGGGTCCCAGGCGGGTGGCCGGCGTAGCAACGTTGTACCGGCTGCCCGGGTCCGGCGAGCGTACAGTCCGACCCGGTATGATCCCCACCAGCTTCCAGCCCTCCAGCACCGGCCGACAGCCGTAAGCGGCCGCGCAACCACCCGTTGGGGCGGTTTTTCGGGTGATAGGAAGTAAACTATGGGATCTGACGGTTTCAGCTCCTGAAGGAGGAAGCACCTCATGCGCTCCAAGCCCCTGATCCTCTGTGGTCTCCTGCTCTGCCTCGGCGCGCTGCCGCATGCCGCCAGTGCCGCCGGCGAGGCGCCGCGCGGCGACCTGCTCCGTTTCCTGGACCGCGAGGCTTCGCGGGACGTGGTGTCCGTGATGTCCGCGGTCGCCGGCCGGGAGATCCTGGCCGAGCGCCGGATCGCCGTCGATGCTTCCGTGCTGGCTTCCGTGGTGGAGGGTCCCTTCCGGATGCGCCTCCTCGACGAGCGCGACTACGAGATGGAGGTCACGGAGATCGAGCGCCGCGGCCCGGCCAGCTTCGCCTGGCGCGGCAAGGTCGTCGATCCCGTCCTCGGCGAGGTGGGGACCGCGACCCTGACCGTGATGGGCGACCTGATGGCCGGATTGGTGGTCACGGCCGACGCCCTTTACGAGATCGAGCCCGGCGCGCCTGGCGAGCACCTGCTCCGCGAGGTGGAGAACGGCGTGGAGAGCTGCGGCGGCGCCGTGCTGCCGGATGTGGCCCCCAAATCGCCGCGGCAGCGCCAGGCGGCGCGGATCGCGGCCCAGGCCGAGGCGAATGCCGCCAAGACTGCTCAGGACCGGATCGCGGCCGGGCTCGCCGCGCCCGTCCGCCTCGACCTGCTCGCCATCTGGACCCCGGAAGCGCGCGTCGGCCTGGGGGGCAACCGGCAGATCCTCCTGGACGTCCAGAGCGCGGTCGACGTGGCCAATACGGCCTTCGCCAACAGCCAGATCGACGCCCGCCTGAACCTCGTGCACGCCCGCGAGATGAAAGTCCCCGAGACCGGCAACCCCGAGCAGGATCTCGGAGCATTCCGGGAGAACAGGGAGGTCGCCGCCCTGCGCAAGAGCGTCGGGGCCGACCTCGTGAGCCTGTTCGTGCTCAAGATGAACGGCGCCTGCGGCATCGGTTACCTGATGGCCGCGGACGGCTTCAGCCAGGAGTTCCAGCCCTATGCCTACTCGGTGGTGAAGCGGCTCTGCGGCCCGCTGGTGCTCGCCCACGAGGTCGGGCACAACATGGCCGCCCACCATGACCGCCCGAATGCCGAGAACGCCGACGTGGCGCTCTTCCCCTTCGCCTTCGGCCACACCGTCAACGGGCAGTTCCGCACGGTCATGTCGTACAACACCGCCTGCTTCGACTGCCCATGGGTGGAGAACTTCTCGAACCCGAACGTGTCGCGCAACGGCCACGCCACCGGCGTCCCCGGACAGTCCGACAACGCCCAGGTGCTCAATGCCACCAAGGGGCTGACCTCCACCTACCTGTCGCTGCCGGTGCAGGCCTGCAAGAAGGGGACGAACAACCTCTGCCTGCTCAAAAACCGCTTCCGGGTCGAGCTTTTCTGGGAGAACCAGTTCAACAACGCCCAGGGCGTCGGCACCGCGGTGCCGCGCTCGGACGCCGCCGGCTTCTTCACCTTCGGCGACGCCTCGAATATCGAGCTGATGGTGAAGCTGCTCAACTTCGGCGACGTGGTCAAGGTGTTCTACGGCCAGCTCACGAACCTGAAGTTCAACCTGATCGTCACCGACACCCACACCGGGGCGAGCAAGGTCTATGAGAACACGCCCAGGGAGTGCGGCGGCATCGACCAGGCGGCCTTCGCCGGGTCGTCGGCGTCCCTCGCGGTCTCGACCGGCCCCTCGATGAGCAGGGTGAAAGCGGCGGCCGCCACGTGCAAAAAGGACAAGAACACGCTCTGCCTGCTCAACAACCGCTTCGCGGTGAACGTGGCCTGGCGCAACCCGGGCAACGGCTCCAACGGCACGGGCGGCGCCGTCCCCATCTCGGGGGTGACCGGCGCCTTCTACTTCACGGATGCCGGCAACCTGGAGCTGATGGCCAAGGTCATCGACTACGGCGACCGGATCGACTTCTTCTACGGCACCCTGAGCGACCTGGAGTACACGATCACGGTGACCGACACCAACACCGGCCAGACCAAGACGTACCAGAACGCCGCGGGCAACTACTGCGGCGGGCTGGACGGCGGCGCCTTCCCCAGGTAGGACCGCCTACTTCGGCGCTACCGCCAGAATTTTTTCGATCTTCTTCGGGTCCTCCGGCAGCAGCCCCGACGCGGGCAGCCGGGGGACCAGCGTCGCCCAGACCGGCTCCTTGGCGAAGACCTCCTTGAAGAGCGCCAGCGCCTTGTCCTCCTGGCCTGCCACGAACAGGGTCACCGCCTGCCAGAAGGGGAGCTCCACGATCCCCGGGGCGAGGCCGGTCGCCTTGGTGTAGTGGCCGAGGGCGGATTGGAAGTCGTTCTTGGCGACCGCCTCGTCGCCACGGTTCATCTCCTCGTAGGCGCGGTGAAGGTCCAGCAACCGGCGCAGCTCCGCGAGCGGCTGCGGGTTGTCGTCCACCCGGACGTCGACCCGGCGGTCGTTCCAGGGCTCTCCCGAGGACTTCGCCTTGACCACGATCAGGGCCGCGCTCTGGCTGCCGCGGATGTCGCCGCCCTCGGCCTGGGCGGCCTCCAGCGCGGCGAGCATGCGGTCCGCCAGGTCCCCCTTGGCGCTCTCGAAGGCCTTGGCCATGGCCGGCCAGACCGTGGCCTTGTCCATGAGGTTGGCCTGCACCGAGTAGCCACCGCCGCCGATACCGCCGATACCGGTCTGGTGGCCGGCGGCGGCGATGCACCTGGGGCCGGTCCACACCGCGACCCTGCCCTGGGCGTCCACCATGGCCACCTGGCGCACGTCCTTCTCGGGGTCCTGGGCCACGAGCTGGTCGAGGGCCTCCTTGGCCGACTTGCCCTGGCGCATCAGCTCCAGCCCCTTGGGGCCGTAGTCGATCCGGGCGAACGACTGGGTGGCCACGGCGCCAACCCCGGCCTCGGCCCAGGGCACGACCGTCCCGACCTGGAACCAGTGGCTCTGGACGGCGACTCCGAAGTCCCCGGTGGCCGGATCGCGGGCCACGATCGAGTAGGTGTGCGCCAGGGGATCACCAGCGTGCGCGACGGCGGGGATCAGGACGGCTACAGCCAGCCACGGGATCAGCTTCATGGGGATCTCCTCCGGAATCGGAGGCACCGCTTGGCGCGGCGCCTCTCCCGGCATATCATTCCATGGCTAACCGTCGTAGAAGCGCCGCGGACCGATCCGCACCGCATCCCGAGGTCACGAGGTCATGGCCGTCGAGAACGACCCCTCTGTCCGGCTCCTTCCGCTCCGTGTCCTCGGACCGGCGGCGGGGATCGGCGTGGCCCTGAGCCTGGGGGTAATTGCGCTCTGGCGCTTCGCCCCCGGCCTGCTGCCGGCCGCCGCCCTGCTCCTCGCCTGGGCGGCGGCCCTGCTCTGGGGAATGGCGCTGGCCGCGCGGCGCCAGGGCCGCGAGAGCGAGGAGGCTCGCCGGCGTCTGGAGGGCGATCTGGCCCGGAGCGCCAGTGACACGGACTCGTTGCGCCAAGAGGTGGACGGCTTCCGCGGGCTGTTCGAGAGCCGCCCGGCCGAGCGGAAGGTCCCGGCGGTCCCCGCCCCGGCCAACGTCCACAACTTCATCCGCGACCCCCTGACCGGTCTCTTCCACCGCCGCTACTTCGAGGCCTCGGTGGAACGGGAGATCCACCGCATGGAGCGGCGCAACCTGCCGCTCGGGATCATCCTGATGCGGTTGGACGCCTCCGATGCTTCCGAGGAGCTCCTGAGGGCGGTCGGCGCCCTCCTGAACCGCCGCGTGCGGGGAGGCGACGTGGCCAGCCATCACGACGACGGGATCTTCGGCCTGATCCTGCCCGAGGCGCCGCTCGCAGGAGTGCGGGCGCGCGCCGAGCAGATCCGCGGCGCCGTCCGGGAGATGGGCGTCACCCTGTCGCTCGGCGTGGCCGCCTTCCCCGACTGCGGTCACTCCTCCGAGAAGCTGCTGCGGGCGGTCAAGGCCGCCCTGGACGAGGCCAGGGCCGGAGGCGGCGACTGCGTGGCCGTGGCGCCCGGTGCCGTTCTCGACCGCCGCCTGATGCTCCCCGATTGAAGCTGTGCCGAGAAACCTTCCCCTGACCCCAGTGAAGCTCGCCGGCCTGATCGGCGGGCTTGTGGCGTTCTTCCTCCTCGCCTTTCTGGATACGCCGCTGCGCCACGATCCCGAATTCGGATCGCGGCCGGCGTTCGCGGCCGCGGGCGCCGCGCTCATGGCCATCTGGTGGCTGACCGAAGCGCTGCCGATCTACGTCACGGCCTGCGTGCCGCTCGTGCTCTTTCCCCTGACCGGCGTGTTCGGCGGCGGCCCGGGCACGGGCGTCCGGCAATCGGTGCTGCCGTACCTCGATCCCTACATTTTCCTGTTCGCCGGCGGCATGGGGATCGCCGCGGCCATGCAGCAGTGGAACCTCCACCGGCGCATCGCCCTGGGGATCATGGACCGCATCGGCAGCGATCCGCGGCGGCTCCTGGCGGGCACCCTGGTCGCCACCGCGTTCATCTCCATGTGGATCTCGAACACCGCGACCGCGGCCATGATGATGCCGATCGGCCTGGCGGTCGTGCTGCAAGTCGAAGATCAGCGCGGGGCCGGCCGGCTCCGGCACTACGGCATGGCCATCATGCTGGCCATCGCCTACGGTGCCAACGTCGGCGGCATCGGCACCAAGATCGGCACGGCCCCCAACGCCCAGTTCTCCGGTTTCATGGAGCGCCTGGGCATCGAGGTCAGCTTCCTCCAGTTCCTGGCCGTGGGGCTGCCGTTCGTCCTGATGTTTCTGCCGGTCGTGTGGTGGATGCTCTGGCGGATCGGTCGGCGGGAGGGGCTGGCCGGGGAGATCGGCGAGGAGGTGATCGCGGGCGAGCTGACCAGGCTCGGCCCGGTGCGCCGGCCGGAGCGGATCGTCCTCGGCGTCTTCCTGGTTACAGCCGGTCTGTGGATCGCGGGCAAGGTGCTGACCGACTTCCTCAAGGCGCGGGTGCCGTTCGAAATTACCTCGGCGCACGTGGAGGGGGGGATCGCCATGCTTGCGGCCCTGCTCCTGATGCTCTGGCGGACGCAGGGCCGGCAGGTGCTCGGCTTCCGGGCGCTGGCCCAGGTGCCGTGGGAGACCTTGCTGCTCCTGGGCGGCGGATTCGCCATGGCCGCGGCGATCCAGAAGAGCGGCCTGTCCGCCTGGCTGGGGGCGCAGCTCCTGGCAATCCGCGACGTGCCCCCCTTCGCCCAGGTGCTGCTGTCGAGCGTGGCCGTGGTGGCGCTCTCGGCCGTGGCCTCGAACACCGCCACCATCGCGGTGATGCTCGTGGTGCTCAAGGACGCGGTGGCCCCCGAGATCATGACCACGACGCTCTTCGCAGCCACGATCGCCTGCTCCTGCGACTTCGCCCTGCCGGTGGGGACGCCGCCCAACGCGATCGTCTTCGGCAGCGGCTACGTCAGCATCCCGCGCATGGCCAGGACCGGGGTGGTTCTCGACCTGCTCGCGGCGGTCCTCGCCGCGGCCTGGTGCTGGCTCGTCGTCCGCCTGGTGTTGTAGGGGCGGCCCTTGTGGCCGCCCTCCGGAAGGGCACCCACGAGGGGTGCCCTTACAGCCGCAGCCGCAGCAGCGCTCCCAGGGTCACCGTGTCGGTCTCGACCTCGTCGATCAGGTCCCAGTCGTCGAACCGGTAGTTCGCGTTGACGTCCAGGCTGAGCCTGGGGATGATGGAAATGTCGAAGCCGACCTTGGCGGCGTAGAACATGTCCGAGGTCTCGCCGTCGGAGTGGGTCACGCCCACCCCCGCGCCGGCATAGAGGCCGTGGCCGACCAGGAGGTAGGCCTGGGGCGAGAAGGCCTCCTCGGTGGAGCCGGCGAAGCCGTCCGCAAAATACTCCAGGTCCAGCTCGAACGAGAAGAGCCCCTCCGGCATGTACTGGTAGGAAACGATCCCCGAGGAGCCTTCGTCCTCGATCCCCTCGAAGCCCTCGTCCGCCAGGTCGTCGACCGTCTGCCAGTGATGGACCCCGGCGCCGATCCGGTGGTCGGCCGCGGCGGGGCCGGCGATCAGCGCCAGCGATATCAGCAGGAGGAACCCTCTCTTCATCTCGTCTCCTTTCGGTTGAATGCTCGGGATCAGGCCTCCCGGGCACCTCCATGGTCAAGGAGGAGTTTCCCATGAATCGACCCGGCCTGCTCCTGTTGGCGACTCTCTTGGCCGCGATGCCTGTCCAGGCCGCGGAGTACGACGAGTGCGACGCGGATTTCATCGCGTTCCTCGGCGCCGAGACCTACCAGTTCTCGCCCATCCTGGAGGGAGATCTCGGCAAGGTCCGCCTGTACACGGTGCTCTCCCATCAGAGGGCCGCGGCCCTGGAGGACTATGGCCGCGCCTTCTGGCGGCTGGAGATCCGCGACCAGTCGGGCCGGCTGGTGCGCGCCGCCCGCGGCGCCGCCCGCATCGACGCCGCCGGCCAGGCCACGGCCGATTTCGTCTGGGACGGCCGCGACGAATCCGGCCGGCTGGTGCCCGCGGGCAAGTACCGCTACACCTTCCTCGGCCGTTTCGCTGCCGACCGCCTGCGCCCGGCCCGTCCGATGCGCGATTACGAGGACCTTCAGGGCATGGCCGGCATGAGCGAGGCCCATGCCTCGACCGACGAGGTGATCGTCGACTACTCGCTGAGCGCTTTCGACTCGGCCAGCCTGCGCGAGAGCGCCGCCCTGGGCTCCTGCCAGGCGCAGCAGAACACCCCGATCGAGAGCGGCTTCGGCTACAACTTCTACTACGGCTCGACCCACAGCCACTCCAACTGGTCCGACGGCGGCCATCCCACCTCGGGCTGCTCCTCGGGCAACGCCTACGGCAGCGGCACCTTCAACCCCACCGCCGTCTACGACTACGCCCGCAACTCGGCCGGCGTGGACTACTGGCTGATCAACGAGCACAACCACCTGATCCAGGACGCCATGGCGACCAACAACCCGCCGGTCACCGAGACCAAGGTCAAGCAGCGCTATGCCGCCGGCCTGGCCGCGGCCAACACGGCCACGGTGAACGACGTGTTCGTGGGCCTCTACGGCATGGAGTGGGGAGTGACGACCAACAACGACCAGGGGCACGTGACCCTGATCGAGACGCCGAAGCTCTTCGGCTGGGAGACCTGCTCCACCTGCAACGGCCCCAACGCGGAGTGCACGCCGGGCACCAACTGCTACTTCGACGTCTTCACCCCCAAGCGCTTCGGCTATCTCACCCTGTACAAGCGCTCGGTCGAAAACCCGTCCTCGGCCGGCGCGCTGGGCATCCTCTGCCATCCGGGCTCGGGAGAGTTCGACAACTACGCCTTCAATTCCGACGCCGACAATGCCCTGCAGGGGATCGCGGTGCGCAGCGGCCTGGCCTTCAGCACCGGCACTACCTGCTCCGATTCCAACGTGGCCAGCACCGACTACAGCCCGCGCTGGAAGAGCGCGCTCAACCTGGGCTTCCATCTCGGGCCGGTGGCCGACCACGACTCGCACTGCAACAACTACGGCCAGGGCATCCCGAACCGCACGGTCTACCTGATCCCCAACGGCGCGTCGCCGGTCCTCACCAAGAGCAAGCTGCTCCAGGCGCACAAGGCCCGGCACTTCTACGCCACCGAGGACTCGAACGCCCAGCTCGTCTTCACCGCGGGCACCCGCGTCATGGGCGACATCTTCAGCGCGGCCGGCTCGGCGACCCTGCGGGCGGCGGTCTACGATCCGGGCGCGGAGTCGGTCTCCACCCTCGAGATCTGGCGCGGCCAGATCGGCGGCGGCGTGCCCGCCAGTCCCCTGCAAAGCGTCTCCAACCAGTCGACCCTGACGATCACGCAGAACCTGACCTCGGGGACCTATTACTACTACGTCCACGCCGTGCAGGCCGACGGCCACGATTTGTGGTCGGCCCCCATGTGGATCACCTACGGCCCTGGCGGCGGGGGATCGATCAACGTGGCCAACTGGCGGCTGTCCCAGCTCAATGCCACCTTCGACTACATCCTGCCCACGGGCACCACGATCCCGGACAACGGCTATCTTGTCATCGGCCGCGACGCCACCAAGGCTGCTTTCGAAGGGTTCTGGGGGCCGCTGCCGGCGAACGCGGTGTACCTGAATTCGGCGGGCGCGATGCCGGTCATCAACGGCTCCGAGACGTACGACCTCTACAACGCCTCGGGCACCAAGGTGGACGGCCGGACCATCGCGATGGGCTCGAGCGGCGGCAGCTCGGTGAAGCGCAAGGACCCCTGCCAGGCGGCCAACCTGAGCGGGAGCTGGACGGTCACCGCCTCCTCGACCGGCACGCCGGGCAGCGGCGCGGGCGCGGGCTGCAGCAAGGGCGTCGTGATCAACGAATTCTCGGATGCCCTGGGTACCGGAAGCTTCATCTACGAGTTCGTCGAGCTGCACTATGACAAGTAGCGGCGCAGGTCGCCGATCGGCTCCGCGGAGACCTCGAGGTCCTCGCAGGCCTCTCGGCATTGCAGGCGGTCCCAGAGCTGCGCGTTGGCGCGGGCGGCATCGCCGGAGTCTTTCGGCCGCGGGTGGTCGAGATGGAGCAGGCACCCGTCGAGGCGCGGCAGGACCCCGGCAGCGCGCTCCAGGCGCCGGCAGATCTCGCGGTCCTCGTAGCCCCAGCCGCGGAAGCGCTCGTCGTGGCCTCCTATGCCATGGTAGAGGGCGGCGTCGACCCAGAGGGCGCCGCCCTGGGAGCTGGTGAAGCGGCGACCGGCCAGGAGGGCGTCGTCGACGGTGGCGCCGGGAGCGGTCAGGCGCTCGGCGATGGCGCGCTCGGTTGCGGCGGCGTCGAGATAGAGGACCTCGCGGTAGGGCAGCAGAGCCCGCGTTCCATTGCGCAGCGCCGCGAGGCCGCGGGAGAGGAAGTCCCACGGCACCAGGAGGTCGGCGTCGAGAAAGCACAGCGCTCCGGCATCGGGGCCGGCCAGGGCAGCGCCTACGTTGAAGCCCCAGCCGCGGTTGTACGGGCCGGGGTTGTAAGCGAAGACGTGGCGGTCGGCCAGGGGCACGAGCTCGGCGAGGCGGGGCTCGGCGTCCTGCTCCACGAGGACGACCCGGTAGCGGAAACGCTCGAGGTCCTGGCAAGCGAGGGCGGCGAGGGTCGCCCGGGCGTTGCGCCGCCTCTCCCGCTCGTCCTGCATCGCCCGCACGCCGACTACCACCGTCACTTCCATTTGCTATCTCTGATGGAAGAAGAGCTGCCGGGTGAGGAAGGGGGAAAACCTGTCCACGGATTCGAGGTAGGGCTCGATTCGCGACGCCTTGTACCTGCGGCGGGCGAGGAGCCGGCGGAGGCTCTCTTTCCAGCCGTCGTCCCCGGCAGGCTCCTGCCTTGCGGCGGCAAGCTGCTTCATCACGGCTTCCCAGTCTCCGGCCTCGCGCAGGAACGAGCGCGTGAAGAGGCGCCGGACCTCGGGATGGCCGGCCATCACGGCCCGGGTCCTGCGGTACGAGCGCCGGGCCGCGGAGCGCAGCGCCGCCTGGCCGGCTTCGGCCACGCCGCTCCGGATGCGGTAGATCTCCGCCAGAAAACCTGCTTCCCCCCTGATGTGCCGCTGGTCCTCCGACATACCCTTCAGGAGAACCTCGGGAAGGAAAAGATCGTCGCGGCCGATCCGCAGGCAGTCATGGTCCATAAACAGGATCCTCACCCTCCACCGGCCTCCTTCCCAGCAGCTCTTGAGCCCCACGTTGCGGGCGACGAACGACTCGCCCGAGGAGCAGCCGCCGGCCGCGTAGAGGGTCCCCCAGAAGGTCCCGATCTGCCGCATGAGATCCAGGTAGGTGCGGTCGGCCCGGGCGCGGTTTGCCGGCAGGGCGAGGGCCGCCTCCACGTACCGGCCGTGGCCGCGGTAGCGTACCTCCGGCCTCGTGTAGACGCCCAGGACCTCCTCGAGCACCTCGTCGGCCAGCCTCTTCGGCTCCCCGGGCTCCGGCTCGCGGCCCAGCCCCTGCCGGAAGTAGCTCTCCGGCCCGCGGTCGGAAAGATAGAGGGCGACCCGGTCGAGCCGGAACGAGGTGGTCCGGGCAAGGATGGACTGGGAGGGAGACACGAAGTTGAGGAACTGCAGAGTCAGCCCGAGCTCGCCCGCCAGCTCGGGCGGTCTGGTGTTCTCCACGCGGAAGGCATCGACCGCCTTCCTCATCGCGTTCCGCGCCTGGGGGAAGCCCGGGCCGAAGGCGCATTCCTGGGTGTAATAGTCGCAGATGTGCTCGTTCCGGCCGTCGATGGGGACCTCGTAGATCGATCGCACCACCAGCGAGCGGGAGATCGGAGCTTCCGCGCCATGGGCCGCCCGGTAGATCCTGGCCAGTACGGAGGACGAGCGGGCCTCATATTTCAGGCTGCTCCCCATGCTCCCTCCGGCGAGCCGATGGGCCTGGGGGACCGGATCCCCGTCGCGGTCGAAGACGATGCCGAGCAGCCGGTCGCCGCGGCACCCCGCGCGCTTGATCTCGAGCTCAAGGTCGCTGCCCGGAGGCTTGACCACCAGGACGACGGTGCCCAGCGGGTACTCGACGAGCGAGTTGATCTCGGAGCTGGTACGGTCCGTTACCCAGTAGATGGGATGGCCTTGGCCGAGCCGGTGGAGAATCCGCGCCTCGTACTCGGGGAGAGCGGAGAGTGCGCGTTGCGCCTCCTCCCGGATGTGGAAGGGTTTTTCTGCAAACGGGCTCGGCACTCCTCGCGACGTCCTCACCTGGGAGAGGATGCGCTCGGCTACCTCCTCCGGGCGGAAGAGGTACCGGGCGAGGACCAGCTTGCACTCCTTGCGGGCGTAGACGAGGACATCCCTCAAGGCTCCCGTGGTCCTCTTTCTCTGAAGACCGCCGAGAACGCCGCTCGCCTGGGACAGCCGCCGGCGGAGCTCGCGCACGAACCCGCGCAGCTCCGTGTCCGAGCCGGCCTTGAGCTCCAGCCGGCTCAGCAGGAGCCCGAATTCGGCCAGGTTTCGCGCGGGAATGCGCAGCACCTGGCCCTGCAGCAGAAGCGCGGCCACCCGCCGGACCTCCCAGGGATCGCCCGTGCGCCCCGCCGCCGCATCAAGGAGGTCCAGAGCGAGAGGCCTCGAATAGGAGCCGCTCGCGAGGAACCGGCTGAAGAGGGAGAGCGGGCGGGAGCCCGGCCCCAGCTCGCGGGCGATGGTCTCGCGCAGGGCCCTGGGGAGCGGGGCGGGCTCCTGAGGCTCCGCAGGCCTCACTTCTTCTTGGCGCCCTCGTCTTTCTTTCCTTTCTTCGGCTTCTTCTCGCCCTCGCTGCCCAGCGCCAGATTGAGTGCGTGCACCAGGTCCTGGGCGTGCGTTCGGGAGATCGTCAGGGTTATGAAATCCGAGCCGCCGCCACCTTCTTGACCGCCTCCAGGCTTGCCCATCGCCTACCTCCTGTCGAGAGAGTGTGTTTCGATTCTCCATATGCTAGCACCTCCGCAAAGAAACGATTCCTCCCGGCGGATCTCCGAAAGTGGCTTTCTTTCTGGCACGCCTCTTGCGAAAGCACATCTCCAGATGCGGTGACCTGTTTCCAGGTCCGGTGCTGGGCTTCTTGGTTGGAGTTGGCACTCCGCAGTAACAAATCAGAAAGGAAAGGTGCTATGGCGAGACTTGACAATCCGGGCGAAAACCGCCCGACGGCCACCCCACCTGCCTCCACGAATCCAGATCCTCTCGCATCGAACCCGAACGATACGCAGGGCGTGGGGCAGCAGGCGAAAGAGCAGGTCCGCAACCTGGCCCAAGAGGCCAGGCGCGAGACCTCCAAGGTCGCGGGCCAGGCGGGCGACTATGTGTCGAACCTCGTCAGTCATCAGAAGGATCAGGCAGCCGACCGTCTCGGCGGCGTTGCCGGTGCGATCCGCGACGTGGGCAACCGCCTGCAGGAGCAGGATCAGGCCGCCGGGGTGGGGCAATATGCGATGCGCGCTGCCGACCAGGTGGACCGCCTCTCCAGCTATCTCCGCGACCGCGACCTGAAGACGTTCTTCCGCGACACCGAGACCTTCGCGCGGCGTCACCCCGACGTTTTCCTGGGTGGCACCTTCCTCGCGGGGCTGCTCCTGGCGCGGTTCCTCAAGAGCTCGTCCGACCGCGGCTTCGGTGGCTACGACGCCAACTCCTACGTCTCCTTCGACGAGGGCTACGGGCAGCGTTACGGCCGGAGCGGGTACGACGGCGACGACACCAACGCTTATGCCTCCTATCCCGGTGAGCGGTACGGCCGGGGCAACGATTACCAGGGCCCGCAGGAGCCGTTCCGCACGCGGGAGAAGGAAGGCCCCTATGGCGAGCCCGAGGGCTTCAAGGTCCCTGACACGCCGGGAGGTGCTTGAAGATGCAGCCGTTGCGCGATGATCGTTCCCTTGGACAGATCCTGAGGGACCTGCGCGATGAGACGAGCCAACTGCTCCGGCAGGAGGTCGATCTCGCCAAGACCGAGATGTCGGAGAAGATGTCCCGGTTGGGGACGAACCTCGGGTCCGTGGCTACCGGCGGCGGAGTGCTGTTCGCCGGGGCCCTGGTCCTGGTGGCCGCTCTGACGCTCGGCCTGATCGCTCTCTTTTCCCAGTTCATGGATCGTGACGTGGCAATGTGGCTCGCGCCGCTCCTGGTGGGCGGGGTCCTTGCCTTCGTCGGTTACGGCATGGTGAAGAAAGCCCTCCAAGCCCTCAAGCAGGAAGGCATCGCTCCACAGAGAACCACCCAGAGCTTGAAGGAGAACAAGGAATGGCTTACCGCGAAGATGAAGTGACGAACGACCGCGGGCCCGACTCGCGGCAGATTCGCAACGAGATCGAGAGCACCCGCCGCGAGATGGACCGCAACCTCGACGCCCTGGAGTCGAAGCTGACTCCCACGCAGCTCGCGATGGAGGCCTGGGGCCTCTTCCGCGGCGGCTCCACCGCCGGCGCCAGCCGGCTCTGGCGGCTCGCCAAGCAGCACCCCGGCCCGGCCGCCGTCATCGGCGTCGGCCTCGCCTGGATGCTGAGCGAGAACACCAAGGGCAGTGATGAACGCTCCGAGTACGGCTACCGTCCGGGCTATGCCGGCGCCTACGGCTACACCGGCCGCAGGGGCTACGCGGGCGACTATGACAAGGGCATCTACGAGGGCAATGATGAGGGCGAAGGCCGCGTCAGCTCCGCCCTGCACAGCGCGGGAGACAAGGTCTCCAGCGCTGCCGGCACCGCCAAGGACGCGGTGACCGGAGCAGCTTCCACTGCCAAGGAAGCGGTGGTCGACGCGGCCAGCACGGCCAAGGACGCCGTGATCGGCGCCAAGGATCGGGTAGCCGAGGCCGCGGGCACGGCTCGCGAGAAGGCTTCCGAGCTGAGCTGGCAGGCCCGGGAGCGCGCGCGCTACCGGACGCGCCAGGCGCGGGTCGGCTTCTGGGAGACCATGGAAGAGCGGCCCCTGGCGCTCGGCGCCGCGGCGATCGCCCTCGGCGTCGTCGCCGGTCTCATGATCCCGTCCACCCGCAAGGAGGACGAGCTCATGGGCGAGACGCGCGACCGTCTCATGGAGCGCGCGAAAGAGGTGGGCGGGGAGGCCTTGGAGAAGGGCAAGCAGGTCGCCCACGTGGCGGTGGACACCCTCAAGGAAGAGGCCGAGCGTCAGGACCTGACGCCCGAGAAGCTTGCCGAGAAGGTGCGCACGGTCGCCAAGGAGGCCACGAACACCGTCAAGGAGGAGGGCAAGCGGCAGGCCTCCGATCTCAAGGAGACCGTCAAGGGCGATACGACCGGCGCCAACGTGGGCATCGAGCAACCCGAGCCCGAGCTCATCCGGAAGTAGCCGCGGTCTCTTCTGGCAGGGGGGAGGCCAGGAAGGAGGGTGCTTTGACAGGCCCTCGCCTGGCCTCTTGCTCTATAGAATGGCCGCGCCATGACAACGATCCCGCTCCCTGTCGAACCCGTCGAGCCCGGTCCCGGTCAGGAATCCGTCTGGGACTATCCGCGTCCCCCGCGGGTGGAGGACTCGACCCGCCACGTCCAGGTCTGGTTCAACGGCGTGCTGCTGGCCGAGACCCGCCGGGCCAGGCGCGTGCTGGAGACGAGCCATCCCCCGACCTGGTACATCCCGCCCGAGGACGTAAAGCTGGAGCATCTCCGCGAGAACGAGGATTCGAGCTGGTGCGAGTGGAAGGGCCTCACCCACTACTACGACGTCGAGGTGAACGGCCTGCGGGCGCCCTCAGGCGCTTGGTTCTATCAGATGCCAACGCGCATGTTCGAGGAGCTCCGCCACCACGTCGCCTTCTACCCCCATCTCATGGAAGTCTGCTACGTGGACGGCGAGCGCGTCACCCCCCAGGCCGGAGGCTTCTACGGCGGCTGGATCACCAGCGATGTCGTCGGGCCGTTCAAGGGAGGACCGGAGACGGCGGGGTGGTAAAACCCGGGCACCGCAGGTTCGTACAATAAGGCGAGAGGAGGAAGCCGAATGTCCCCGATCGCCCAGCCCGCGTCCACCCGGCAGCTCCGGCTCCCCATGCGCGAGCGGCTCGTCGAGAAGGCGAAGGCCCGCATGGCCGTGCCCCGGGTCCAGATGATGCTTCTGCTTGCGGCCACGGGCGGGGCCGGCTTCCTCGCTTCCTATGGCCTGCTTCAGCTCGGCGTCGACCGGATGGCTCTGCGCTATCCGCTCGCGGTCGGAATCGCCTACCTGGTGTTCTTCCTGGTCCTGCGGCTGTGGCTCGCGTTCCAGCGAGATCCCGACGACGACTCGGTGGACGGGCTCGACCTGGCCGTTGACGTCGCGGACATCGGCTTGGATGTCATGAGCTTCGGGTCATCGCCCCCGATGCCCGTGGCCAAACCCAGTGGGCCGTCCCTCGACGTTGGTGTCCCGGATCTCGACGAAGGGATCTTTCTGGTCGTGATCGCGGCGGTGGCGGCCGTAGTCCTGGGCGCCGTCATCTATGTGATCTATCTCGCCCCGCTTCTGCTGGCCGAGGTCCTGGTGGACGGAGTGCTCCTGGTGGGTTTCTACAAGCGGCTGAAGAGACCGCAGCCCGAGCACTGGGCGCTTTGCGCGGTCCGCCGGACGTGGATCCCCGCGATCATCGTGGCTGTCACGTTCTTCTTTGCGGGATTGCTCTTCCAGAGCCTCGCCCCGGAAGCGCGTTCGATCGGCGGGGTCTGGCAGTCGGTCAGCTCTGATTCTCAGTGACTGACCAGCCGAAGAAAGGCAAGCGGGGAGACGATCTGGACGGGATGATATCCCGAGCACCGGATCACCTTGAGCGGAAGGAGATGCCGACGGTCGTCGGTGACGATGTAGTCGGCTTCCGCCTCCAGCGCGCAAGCGACCACAATGTTGTCCTTGAGGTCAGACGGTATCTTTTCGAGGTCCTCGTAGTGGCCGGGGACGACGAGGGCTATGCGGCGAAGCCTCGCGGCGAACGCGAACCGATCCTCCTTCGAAATGGATGACAGGTGCTTTACAAGGTGCCGAGAGAAGAGCAGGGTGCTGATCAGCTCCTCGAGAAGAGGCTCCGAGGTAACAAGCTGGAAAGCTCTCTGCCCCAAGGGGGATAACAGACGGCTCGTTACACCTCTGGGAGAGATCAGCAGCCGAACGAGAAGATTCGTATCCAGAACCGCTCGCGGAGCGCTGAAGTCGGCCACCAAGAGAGAGCTTGCCCGGCTCTACTTCGCGGAGGTTGGGGAGAGGTGCCGCTTCGCTCGCACCTCACGAACGGCCCGATCAATGTCCCGGTTGATTTGACGGGGTTCGAAGGATCGATTCTTTCGATGCAGGCTTTCGACGAAGAGGACGAACTCCTCTTCAGGAGTCATGGCGAGCCGCAGGAGCTCCAAGCGTTCCTTTGGCTCCAAGGACTGGAGCTGTGCAGCCAAAGTTCGGAGCTTCTGTGGGTCGCTCGCCATGTCGCCAATATACCATGGAACCTGCGCGCGAGATCATGCCTTTCCGCGATGAGGGCTTCTCCAGGAGGAACACTACCCGGTGTCCTTCGCCAGCCGGATCCCCGTGAACTGGAAGCGGGCATCCGCGGGCCAGAAGTTGCGGTAGCTGGCGCGGATGTGGTTGGCCGGCGTGGCGCAGGAGCCGCCGCGCAGCACGCGCTGGTTGTCCATGAACTTCCCGGTGTACTCCATGAGCGCGCCTT
>DASUNJ010000507.1:0-29215 GCA_036277235.1 Thermoanaerobaculia bacterium
AGCGCCGAGGTCAACGCTTCGCCCAGGGCGATCCCGACGTCCTCGACCGTGTGATGGAGATCGACGTGGGTATCGCCGCCCGCCCGCAGGTCGAGACCGAGATCGGCGTGGGTCGCGAGGGCCTCCATCATGTGGGAGAAGAAGCCGTTGGGGACTTCGATCTTGCGGGGGCCGCCGTCGAGGGAAAGGGCGAGGCGGATGGTGGTTTCCTTGGTGGTGCGCTCGACCGTGGCTCGCCGCAGTCTCCCCCTCTCCCGAGGAGGGTGTGCTCGGGGGACCGGGAGAGGGGGCCGGGGGGTGAGGGCCCTCCCCTCCCGGATCTCCGCCAGAGCCAGATGAGTCTCCCGAAGAGCCATCCCGCTCCCCACCGACACCCGCAGGCAATTGGCCAATCCTGGGTAATGCCCCACGTCCCTGATTCTTATCCCCCGCGCCGCAAGGCCATCCCGCACCTCGAGCGCCTTATCCGTCGAGGCGCAGCGGATGAGGAGGAAGTTGGCCTCCGAGGGGAACACCTCGAAGCCCTCCTCGGTCAGCATGCGTGCCCACTGGGCGCGGCGGGCGACGATGATCCTCACCCGGCGCTTCTCCTCTTCCTCCTCGGCCAGCACGGCGCGGCCGGCGAGCACCGCGGCATGGCCGAGGTTGTAGGGCAGCTTGAACTTGATCAGCTCCGAGACCAGCGCCGGCCGGGCCATCAGGTAGCCGAGGCGCAGCCCGGCGAGGGACCAGGCCTTGGAGAAGGTCCGGAAGAGGACGAGGTGCGGGTACTTGTGGAGCAGCGGCCGGTAGTCGAAGCGGCAGAACTCGCCGTAGGCGTTGTCGAGGAGGAGCGGCCCTTCCAGGCGCTCCAGGAGCGCGGCGACCCACTCGGGGGGCAGCGCGTCTCCCGTGGGATTGTTCGGCGTGCAGAGGAGGACCGGCCGCCGCGGGTTGCGCTCGACCTCGGCCTCCAATTCGTCCATGAAGAGGGAGGGGCGCGAGAGGTCCGAGCGCATCAGGAAGCGGGGGACGGCGCCGGACCGCATCACGAACATGCGGTAGAGGCCGAAGGTCGGCTCGACGCCGAGCACCTCGGTGCCGGGTCCGGCCAACGCTCCCAGAGCCGTGGAGAGCAGCTCGTTCGAGCCATTGCCCACCAGGATGCCCTCCCACGGCCAGCCGTGCAGCTTGCCGAGGTCGCGGCGGAGGGCATCGCCATGGAAGTCCGGGTAGCGGGCCCAATGGGTGTCGAGCAGCCCCTCGGTCACGGCGAGCTTGATCCGGCGCGGCAGGTCCCAGGGCACCTCGTTCTGGTCCAGCTTGTGCCGGCAGGGGGTGAGGTCCAGGTGGTAGGCCGAGAGCCGGCGCACCTCGGGACGCACCAGGGACGCGGGATCGATGGGACGGATCATCCCAGCCTCCTCCTCGCCGATGCCGCGTGCGCCGGCAGGCCCTCGGCGTCCGCGAGGGCGGCGGCGGCGGCGGCCCGGCGCGCGGCAGCGGCCTGCGTGAAGCGGATCGTGTGGCTGCGCCGCAGGAAGTCCTCGACCCCCAGCGACGAGGCGAAACGGGCGCTGCCGCAGGTGGGGAGCACATGGCTCGGGCCGGCGATGTAGTCGCCGAAGACCTCCGGTGTGCAGGCTCCCAAAAAAACCGCTCCGGCCGAGTTGATGCGGCCGGCGACCGCCTCCGACCGCAACCCGACGAGCTGCAGGTGCTCGGGCGCGATGCGCTCGATCAGCTCGACCGCCTCGTCCAGCGAGCCCACCACCAGGGCCGCTCCGAAACGCAGCAGCGATTCCCGCGCCGTGCCGGCAGTCGAAAGATCCGCGAGCTGCCGGTCCATCTCCCACGCCACGAGCTTGCCCTGCTTCACGTCGCAGGTGATCAGCACGGCCGCGGCGAGCGGATCGTGCTCGGCCTGCGCCAGCAGGTCCGCGGCGAGAAGAGCGGGATCGGCGTCCGAGTCGGCAAGGATCACCACCTCGCTCGGCCCGGCGATGCCGTCGATCGCCACATCCCCCACCACCAGCTTCTTGGCCGCGGTCACCCAGGCGTTGCCGGGGCCGACGATCTTGTCCACGCGGGGGACCGTCTCCGTGCCGTAGGCAAAAGCGGCTACCGCGTGGGCGCCGCCCATCCCCCAGACCTCGGTCACGCCGAGGCGCTCCAGGGCGTAGCGGACCGCGGGATTGCCTTGGTACGAGCCGGGCGGAGTCGCCACCGCGATCTCCTGGACGCCGGCCAGCTTCGCGGGGATCACCGTCATCACCACGGTCGAGGGATAGGCCGCCCGGCCGCCGGGCACGTAGATGCCGACCCGCCGGAGGGGATGGATGCGCTCCTCCAGCATGGCGCCGTCCTCGTCGTCCAGACGGTAGCCGGTGCGGACCTGCGGCGCATGAAAGCGCTCGACCGCCGCGATGGCCCGCTCCAGAGCCTCGACGAAGCCGGCCGAAAGAGCGGACGCATCCGTCTTCTCTCGGAGCGCCAGGTCCGCGACCGACCTCGCCACTGCGCCGTCGAGATCGCGCGCATAGTCGAGCAGGGCGCGGTCCCCCTTTCGCCGAACCCGGTTCACGATGCGCGACGCCTTGCGCAGGGTCTTCTCGTCCAGGATGCCCTCGCCGCGGCGCACCAGCCGCTCGACGGCCCGCCGGCCCGCCCGGGAGTCCGCCTTCATCACCGCGAGCGTGCTCAAGAGACCACCTCCGCCGCCTCCAGGCGGCCGATCCACTGGTTGAGGAGGGTGCGATGGCGCTGGTACGAGGCCCGGTTCACCACCAGGCAGGCCGCCACCTCCGCGACCGTCTCGATCTCCACCAGGCCATTCTCCTTCAGGGTCCGTCCGCTCTGCACGATGTCCAGCGCCAGCTCCGCGAGGTGCAGCAGAGGCGCCAGCTCGATCGAGCCCGAGAGCTTCACGATCTCGGCTCCCCAGGGGCGCTCCCCCACCAGCCGCCGCGCCGTGTTCGGATACTTGGTCGCCAGCCGCACCTGTCCCCCGGGCTCCGGCATGGCCTCGGCCGAACGGCCGATCAGCGACATCCGGGAGCGGCCCTCGCGCAGGCGCACCGGCACCAGCAGGTCGCCGTCCACCTCGGCCAGCACGTCGCTCCCAACGATACCGAGGTCCGCCACCCCCTGCTCGACGTAGAGGGGCAGGTCCCAGTCCTTGAGGGAGAGGATCTCCACCCCTTCTTCGAGACGGGTGCGCAGGCTGCGGCCGCTCGGATCGAGCCCGAGGAGGGGGATGCCCGCGGCGCGGAAGGCGGCCAGGGCCGGCTCCAGGTTCCGCCCCTTGGGGAGGGCCAGCCGGATCACCGTACGGCCTCCAGCAACCGGTCGACGCTCACCGAGAACCCGGCCGCCGCCACCTCGGCACCGAGCGCGCGGAACATCCGGTCGTACCGTCCCCCGCCGCCGATAGGTAGAGCGGAGGGGCCGGCGAAGGCGCGGAAGACCAGGCCGTCGTAATAGGAGCGTTCCCCTTGCTCCGCCGTCAGTCGCGGATCGAGCCCTTGGCGGGCGAACTCGGCGAGGTCCAGGAAGAGATCCATGTCCGGGAAGAGACCGGCCATCTCATCGCGCAAGGCGAGAAGGCTGCGCAGACGGCGGCCTTCCGCCTCGCCCAGATCTTCGGGGTGCTCCGGAAGCCCGGTCTCGACGATCGGGAGGAGCTGAGGGCAGTGGCGCCGCACCTCGCTGCGATCGCGCCGCTCCAGGGCGGAGGCGAGCGCCGCCGGATCGGCGCACCCGCAGCCGAGCAGCAGGCGGTCCAGGCAGCCGGCAAGGCCGAGCACGATCTGGACTGTCCCTTCCGAGCCGCTCGCCGCGAGCGCCTCCAGGAAGAGGTGCAGCACCTCGCGCTCCCCCGGCTCCCCCGGCACTCCCAGCAGCTCCGCACCGAGCTGGTAGAACTCGCGCTGCCGGCCTGCCCGCTCCTCCTCGAACCGGATCACGTCGCCGCGGTAGAAGAGGCGCAGCGGCAGCGGCAAGGAGTGCAGGCGAGGCGCGAGCAGCCGGGCGAGCATGGGGGTGAAGTCCGCGCGCAGGGCGAGCTGCTCGCCGTCGCGGTCGATGAAGCGATAGAGCTCGCCACGGCTGGCGGGGGTGAGCAGCGACTCGTACGGCTCCAGGTAGTCGAGGATGGGCAGGATCGCCTCGGAGTATCCCGCCTCGACGAGCCGGACCACCAGGCGCTGCTCCATCTCGCGGCGGCGCTTCGCGCTCTCGAAAAGCAGGGCGGCGACGCCGGTCGGGAGAGCGGCGGAGACCTTCATGACGGAAGGTCCTCTAATCCCACGATGCGGCGGACCAGCGCTCGCGGCAGCTCCTTGCCGGTCATCATCCGGAACTGCCCGACCGCCTGGCCGAGGAGCACCTCGCGGCCGTCGACCGTGACCGCGCCGCGGGCCGCGGCCTCGCGCAGGAGCGGCGTCGGACCGTCCCCGTAGACCATATCGATTACCACCGAGCCCGGGCGGAGGCTGTCCACCGGGAACGGCAGGGCCTCGCCGTCCATGCGGCCGAGGGAGGTGGCGTTGACCAGGATCTCGAAGGCGGAGGGGGCGAGCTCGGAGAGCGGCATGAACGGGAGATCGAGGAGGGTGGCGGCCTGGAGGCCGCGCTCGGCGCCGCGGTTCACGAGAGTGACCCGGGCGCCTGCCGTGGCCAGCCCGGCCGCGGCGGAGCGCCCGGCGCCGCCGGTGCCCACCACGGCCGCGGTCCGCCCTTCGATCGGGATGCCGCGCTCGCGCAGAGGCAGGACGATGCCGTCCGGGTCCGTGGCCTCGGCCTCCCAAACCCCATGATTCCAGACCAGGGTGTTGGCCGCGCCGATCAGGCCGGCGCGCGGGCTCTCGGCCCCCGCAACCGCCAGGGCGGCCTCCTTGTAGGGAGCGGTCACCGAAAAGCCGCGGATCGGCAGGCCCAGCTCCTCCAGCATCCCCGACTCCACCACCTCCAGCCAGAGCTCGCCGAACGACTCGGTGTGGAAGGGGAGGTAGAGCGCGGGCACGCCGAGCTCCCGGTAGGCGGCGTTGTGGATGCGCGGGGAGAGCGAGTGGGAGACCGGGTTGCCGACGATGCCGAACAGGACCGAGACCGGCGGCAGGGCGGGCAGCCCGAAGTCCCGCACGAGCTGCAGGATCGTCGGCTGACCCGGCGCGCCCGGGGTTTCCCCTGCCGCGCCATAGACGACCGGGGCGCCGAACCGCGGCGCGACCAGCCGGGTCCAGACGCCGGCCAGCCCGGTGGAAAACGCGGTCACGTCGCGCCGCCCGAGCCCCTGGAGCAGGAGAAGAGGCGCCAGCTCCTCGCCCGGCTGGGTGGCCGCGGGGACCAGCTTGTAGAGGGCGGCTTCGGTGCCGGACATGCGCCGGAAGATCTCCTGCAGAGCCGGGAGGGGAGTCGCGGCGCCGTGCCAGGAGACGACGCGGCGCTCGGGAGGGATGGCCTTGAGCACCTCGGGCACGAGGTCGCGGGCCATCTCCAGGTCGACGAAGTCGTAGCGGCGGGCAGCGTCGAGGAGGCGGCGCTTGCGGCGCTCGGCGGAGCCCTCGAAGGCGCCTCCCTCGGCGCGGCTGCGCAGGGTGTAGAGGAGCTGGCCCGGGAAGATCCTGCGCACCAGCGCGGGGTCGAGGTCGCCGGCGAGGTCGCCGCGCACCTCCACCCAGTCGGCATCCGCCAGGCCGTCCAGCTCGCGGGAGGGCGGCGCCGTCAGCGTGGCGACAAGGGTGGCCTTCTCCAAAACGAAAACCTCCTTCCGGACCCGGAAGGAGGCGGCGCGCTTGAGGATGCTGGCTGACTCGTCCCTGGCCGGTGGTGCCGGGACGGACCCGGCTCAGCTCACGGCGTGATGATGAGCGCGAACCCGCCAACCGCCGGGAATGTCGGCAATGGTTGCGGAACGGCGGTCGGTCATCAGGCTCATCACCCGGTGATTAAAGCAGTCGGTAAAGAGGCTGTCAAGGGAGGTTCTGGTCGGATAACCTCCGAGGCATGACAGAGATCCGGGTCGCGATCGACCCTCCCATCCTGGAGCGGTTCCCGGACTGCCGGGTGGGAGGCTTCCTAGCCCGCGGGCTGCGGGCCGCCACGGGGAGGCTGTGAAACGTTGGGGAGCTCCTCCCCAACGTTAATCTGATCCGCGGAAGCCCTCGGCAGCGCGCGGGAACGTTGGGGAGCGGCTCCCCGATGTCTCGACGACTCCCGAAGTGTTGGGGAACGTCTCCCCAACGTTGCGCCGGGCTGAAAAGCGTCCTGGCAGCGCTCGTCAGCATTGGGGAGCGGCTCCCCAACACTAACGATCCTCGCCCGGCTCGGAACCTGCCTTGTCCTTGTTGTCCTTGGTGTCCTTTAGGTCCTTTCCCCGAGCCCGCCCGCCTCGATCTCCCTCTTGACCGCCCGGATGTCTTGATCCAGCGTCCGGTCTGCCAGCATAGGGGGCACCAGCTCGCGCACGCGCAGGTAGAGCCGCCGCGTGCCCTCGCCGAGATGGGCGGCGATCTCCTCTCTCCGCTCCGGCCGGGTGCGCTCGGCGAAGGCCTTTGATTCGCGCTCCGCCTCCTGCCAGTCCTTGCCGGCCGGACGGCCCTTGCGCGGATCGATCTCCATGGCGACCCGCCAATCCACCGCCTGGGCGGCCACGATCAGCTCGATGGCGAGCACCGACTGGGCGTTGCGCAGGACCGTCCGCAGCTTGCGGGCAGCGATCGTCGCCATGGAGTTGTGGTCCTCGGAGTTGGCCGAGGTCGGGATGGAGTCCACCGAGGCCGGGTGAGCGAGAACCTTGTTCTCCGAGACGACCGAGGCGGCCGTGTACTGAACCATCATCAGGCCGGAGTTCACGCCCCGGCAGGCGATCAGGTTCGCGGGCAGGTGCCGGCTCTGGTTGGCATCCAGCAGCATCTGCGTGCGCCGCTCGGAGATGTTCGCCAGCTCGGCCAGGCCGATGGCCAGGAAATCCGCCGCGAACCCCACGGGCTCGCCGTGGAAGTTGCCGGCCGAGTAGCCGGCCCGTTCGTCCCCCCGATAGCCCTCCGGCCAGTTCGCGCTGAACTCGAGGTCGAACGGCGGCGTCGGGTCTCCGGGAAAGAAGAGCGGGTTGTCCGTGGTCGCGTTGATCTCGATCTCGGCAGCCCGCCTGGCGTAGGCGATCGCGTCGCGCGCCGAGCCGTGCACCGTCGGGGCACAGCGCAGGGAGTAGACGTCCTGCACCGCGCCCGCCCGCTCGATCAGCCGGCTGCCACGCAGCTTCTCCCGGATGCGGGTGGCGCTCTCGATCTGCCCGGCCTGGCCGCGGGCCTCGTGGATCCGGGCGTCCAGCGCGCGGGCGCAGCCGCAGACCGCCTCCAGGCTCAGGGCCACGGCGGCGTCCGACACCTCGGCCAGCCGCTCGGCGTCGTGCACCGCCAGGGCGAGCAGCGCCGCGGAGACCGTCGTGCCGTTGATCAGCGCCAGGCTCTCCTTGACACCGAGGGTCAGCAGCGGCTGCTCCAGATCCTCGGCCAGGTGCCGGCCGTCGCGGAAATCGCGCTGCCGCGAGCCGCGCAGGTCGTCCGGCTCCCGCACGACGTAGTACCTCCCCTCGCCCAGCAGCACGGAGAAGAGATGGGCCAGCGGGGCGAGGTCGCCGCTCGACCCGACCGAGCCGCGGAGCGGGACGAGCGGCACGATCCCCCGGTGGAGCAGCGCCTGGAGCGCCTGCACCAACTCCGGCCGCAACCCCGAATGCCCTTTGAGGAAGGCGTTCAGGCGGATCGCGATCACCGCCCGCACCACGTCCGCCTCGTAATAGTTGGCCGGATCGTCGGGATCAGCGTTCTCGCCCACCCCCACCGAGTGGCTGAGAAGCAGATTGCGCTGCAGGTCCTCCAGGTGATGCGGTGCGACCGGCATGTTCTTGAACTCGCCGAAGCCGGTGGTGACGCCGTACTCCAGGACCGGGCGCGCCTTCTCCCCCCGCTCCAGAGCGGCGTAGTCCTCGCGGTAGCGGCGGGCGATCCCTTCGATCAGCTCGCGGCTGGCGCGGACGCGCGCCATGGCCTCGTCCGTCACCTCGACCCGGACGCGCGGATCGCGCGCCACACGGGCGACCTCGGCGAGAGAGAGCGACGAGCCGTCGAGGACGAGCTTATCCGGCGTCACCAAGCTTGGCCTCCCAGCATCTCGCGCACCGTGGAGACCAGCTCGCCCCCTGGAACCTCGCGCTGGCCGGGGCGCTCCTCCAGCCACTCCTCGCGGCGGGCCAGGGTCTCGGCCTTGCGCCGTCCGACCTCCATGTCCTTGAGGGTGACGATCCCGCGCTCCTTCTCGGTTGAGCCGTAGAGCACGGCGATCGGGATGCCCCAATGGTCGGCGTACTTGAGCTGCTTGCCCGGCCCCTTGGCCGTGCCCAGGTAGAGCTCGGCCGGAATGCCCTCGCGCCGCAGCTCGTAGACCATGGCCAGGCACTCGCCCTCGAGCGCCGGGTCCATGCGGGCCACCAGCACCTTGGAGGTGGACTTATGCAGACTGATCCGGCCCAGGTGGATGAGCGCGGCGAGCAGTCGGTCCACGCCGATCGAGGCGCCCACGGCCGGGATGCGCTCCCCGAGGAAGCGCATCACCAGGTCGTCGTACCTGCCGCCGCCGAAGATCGACCCGAACTGCGGCGCGTCGAGCAGGACGGCCTCGAAGACCGGGCCAGTATAGTAGGCGAGGCCGCGGGCGATGGAGACGTCGAGGGACACCCGGTCGTCGCCATAGCCGAGCGCGTACAGGTGCTCGGAGATCCGCTCCACCTTGGCCAGCTCCGCCTCCGCCCCCTCTAGAGACCCGAACGTCTCCCGCAGCTCGGCGAGCACCCGTCGGCGGTTTTCGGGTGAGATGGTGAGGAAGCGCTCGATCTTGTCGACCTGGGCGTTTTCCAGGCCCAGGCCGCGGATCGGATCACCCGAAGAGTCCACGTAGCCCACCGTCAGCTCCAGCCGGACCTTCTGCATGCCCACCTTGTCCAGCTTGTCCAGGACCCGGAAGACGTCCACGCTGCGCTCCGCCGGGATGCCGGCGAAGGCGAGGAGCAGGTTCAGGATGGTGCGGCTGGAGAAGCGCACCCGGTAGCCACCCACCTTCAGGGCGGTCAGGGTGTCGCACATGCCGGCGAGGATCTCGGTGTCGGCGATCTCGGACTCGACACCCACGGAGTCGAGGTCGAACTGGGTGAATTCCCGGTAGCGGCCCGGCCCGGGCTTGTCCGCCCGCCAGACGGGCGCGACCTGGTAACGGCGGAACGGCCGCGGCAGGTCCTTGTACTGGGAGATGACGCGGGCCAGGGGCACCGTCAGGTCGAAGCGCAGCCCGAGCGCCTCCTCCTCCGGGTTGCTCACCGTGAAGATCGACGACGAGGCTTCCTGCCCCGCGGCCGAGCCGCGGAGGACGTCGAGGTACTCGACGGCCGGCGTGGCCAGGGGCACGAAGCCGTACAGTTCGTACACGCCGCGGATGGTGTCGATCATCCGCTGGCGGGCCAGCATCTGGTCGGGCAGGAGGTCGCGCAAGCCGCGGGACAGGCGCGGTTCGACTGTGTCAGCCATATGGAGGTTCCTTCTGGACGGGGAGTGGTACCGGCGATGGGATTTGAACCCATGACCTCCTGATCCACAGTCAGGCGCTCTACCCCTGAGCTACACCGGCCCGTAAGGGGCGAAATCTTAAGGGTTGGGAGGCGGCTTGTCAAAAAGTCAGCGCGCCACCAGCAGGCTCGACGCAAACCGCCGCCCCGAGTCCTGCCAGACCCGGGCCACGGCGAAGCCGGTCTCCGCTGCCAGCGCCTCGACCTGCTCCACGCTGAACTTGTAGGAGCTCTCGGTGTGGATGGTCTCCCCCGCCTGGAAGCCGATCTCCAGATCCAGCGAGCGGATCGGCACGGTCTGGTCGCGGCGGCTCTCCAGGTGCATCTCGATCCGCCCCTCTTCCTCGTTCCAGCGCGCCAGGTGACGGAACTCGCGCAGGTCGAACCCGCCGTCCAGCTCGCGGTTGATCCGCGCCAGGACATTCAGGTTGAACGCCGAGGTCACCCCGAGCGGGTCGTCGTAGGCGGCGACCAGCACGCTCTCCGGCTTCTTGAGGTCGGTCCCCAGGAGCAGGGCGTCCCCGGCCGGGAGCATGCCGCGCACCTCGCGCAGGAGCCCGGCGCGATCCGCCGGCCCCAGGTTGCCGATCGTCGAGCCGAGGAACAACACCAAGGTGCCCTTGGCGTGGCCGTTGCGCTGCGGATGCTGCGCCCGGATGGCGCGCAGCCCCTCTCCGTAGTCGGCCACCAGGGCGGTGACCCGCAGGTTCGGATAGGTCGAGAGCAGCTCCTGGCTGCCTGCCTCCAGCGCGCTGCGGGAGATGTCGATGGGCATGTAGTCGAGCTGGCCCTGGCGGGAGAGCAGCGCGTCCACGAGCAGGCGGGTCTTGCGGGCGTCGCCGCTGCCCAGCTCGACCATCCGCACCGGGCCGTTCACCGAGGCCGCGATCTCGCCGGCGTGGGCGTGGAGGATCTCGGTCTCGGCCCGCGTCAGGTAGTACTCGGGCAGCGCACAGATGGCGCCAAACAAGAGAGAGCCCAGCTCGTCGTAGAAGTACTTGGGTTGCAGGACCTTGGGCGAGGCGGTCAGGCCCTGGCGGACTTCCTCGGCGAAGGTGGGAGGATGGCCGGCGTCGAGCCGGCGCAGACGCAGCCGTCCCGCCGGCCAGCGAGCCGGGGCTCCTAGCGGAGGCTCTTCAGCGCGGGTGCCGAGGCTCGATTCGATGTCGCGTCCCAAAGCGGGGGCCATGGTAGCATCCCCCGGCTTGTTTCCAACCGGGGATCGATAGCGGACCGAGGAGACTACCTGCATGGATCGTGAAACGCTGGACATCGACGTTCTCTTCGTAGGCGCCGGACCGGCAAGCCTGGCGGGGGCCTACCATCTGGCCAACCTGATCCGGGAGCACAACGAGGCATCCTCCGCCAAGATCGAGGTGTCGATCGCCGTCCTGGAGAAGGGCCGGGAGATCGGCAGCCACGCGCTCTCAGGCGCCGTGGTGGACCCCCGCGCCTTCCGCGAGCTCTACCCGGAGGACTGGAAGAGCGCGCCCTTCGAGGGCCGGGTCGAGCACGAGCAGTTCCTCCTGCTCACCAAGAAGGGCTCGCACTCCCTGCCCATCCCGCCGCCCATGGACAACGAGGGCAACTACGTCGCCTCCCTGGGCAAGCTGGTGAAGTGGATGGGCGCGAAAGCGGAAGCCGCCGGCGTGGACGTCTTCACCGAGTTCCCCGCCTCCTCCGCGCTCGTGGAGGATGGCCGCGTGGTCGGCGTCCGCACCAAGGACCGCGGCATCTCCCATACCGGACAGGAAAAGGCCAACTTCGAGCCGGGGGTGGACATCCGCAGCCAGGTCGTGGTCCTGGGAGAAGGACCGCGCGGCACCCTGGTCAAGCAGCTCGACGCCCAGCTCGACCTCTGGCAGGGGCGCAACCCGCAGGTCTACTCCATCGGCATCAAGGAGGTCTGGGACCTCCCGCCGGGCCGCGTGGAACCGGGCTCGGTGATCCACACCCTCGGCTGGCCGCTCGACCAGAGCACCTTCGGCGGGGGCTTCTTCTACGGCATGGACAACAACCAGCTCATCGTGGGCCTGGTCGTGGGCCTCGACTACAAGAACCCGCTGCTCGACCCGCACCTGGAGTTCCAGCGCCTGAAGACCCACCCCGACATCTCCAGGATGCTCGAAGGCGGGACCATGGCGTTCTACGGCGCCAAGGCCCTGCCCGAGGGCGGCTGGTGGTCCATGCCCCGCCTCTCGGGGGACGGTTTCCTCCTGATCGGCGACTCGGCCGGCATGCTGAACAGCCAGCGCCTCAAGGGCATCCACCTCGCCATGAAGTCGGGCATGCTCGCGGCCGAGACGATCTTCGAGTCCCTCGTGGCAGGCGGAATCACCGGGGAAAGGCTGTCCAGCTACGGGCAGAAGGTCGAGGAGAGCTGGATCAAGGACGAGCTCTGGGGGGTGCGCAACTTCCACCAGGCGTTCGATCACGGGCTCCTCGCGGGCATGTTCCAGGCCGGCGCCGGCATGGTGACCCGCGGGCGCGGCTGGGGGCTCTTCGACAAGCTGGAGACCCGGCCGGGCCACGAGCGGATGGTGCGGCTCGACACCCCCGAGGGCCAGCGCCTGCGCCCCGGCGATCCCTTGAAGGCCGACGGCAAGCTCGTCTTCGACAAGCTGGCCGACGTCTACAACTCCGGCACCACCCACGAGGAGGACCAGCCGGTCCACCTGCTGGTGGCGGACACGGACATCTGCATCTATCAGTGCGCCGTGGAGTACGCGAACCCGTGCCAGCGCTTCTGCCCGGCCGCGGTCTACGAGATGGTGGAAGACGCCGCCTCGCCCACCGGCAAGCGCCTGCAGATCAACGCGAGCAACTGCGTGCACTGCAAGACCTGCGACATCATGGACCCGTACGCGATCATCACCTGGGTGCCCCCGGAAGGGGGCGGCGGGCCTAATTACGGGAAGATGTAGGACGGGGAGAGGAAGAGCCCCCTCCCCTATCCCTGCGGGCTGATCACGCAGTCCCCGCTCCCGGTCTCCACGCGGATCACCGTCTGCCCGTCGCCACGCTTGGCGCCCGTGACCTTCTTGCCGGACTTCCGGAGCTGGGCGTCGGAGTACCGGACCACCAACTCGCCGCTCCCTTGGTCGGAGTCGATGTCGAAGGAGGCGTTCGGCCCGCCGTGGATCTCCACGTCGCCGCTGCCGGTGTCGGCCGTGATGCGCCGCGCCTGGGCGAGCGAGCTCTGGATGACCACGTCGCCCGAGCCCGTGTCTGCCTCCAGCTCCTCCAGCTCCACCCCGGTCACCCGCACGTCGCCGGAGCCCGTGTCGGCGATCACGCGGCCGGCGGAGCCGTCGCGCACCGTCACGTCCCCGGAGCCGGTGTCGATGTAGATGCGGCCCGCGGACACCTTCTCGACCACCACGTCGCCCGAGCCCGTGTCCACCTTGCCGTTGCCCACCAGCCGGCGCACCACCACGTCCCCGGAGCCGGTGTCGATCGTGGTCTCGCCCCGGGCCGAGCCCAGGGTCACGTCGCCCGAGCCGGTGTCCAGGCTCAGATTCCCGTCATAGGAGGCGATCTCGATCCGGCCGCTGCCGGTGTCCACCGAGAGCGTCCCCTCGAGCTGGCCGCCGCGCACCGCGCCGACGATGTTGCGGACCGCCACGTTGCTGCCCGCCGGCAGCGCGATCTTGAGGTCGGCGTAGAGGATCGGCGCCGACGAGGTCTTCTCGTTGTAGATCCGGATCTTCTCCCCGCGGTAGGTGGTGGAGGTGTGGCCCTTGCTCTCCAGCCAGCCCAGGAACCAGGAATCGTCGGAACCCTTCGAGCCCGGCCGCGGATAGGCGAAGCCGTCGTAATCGTCCACCGGGTAGGAGAGCGTCCACTCGTCGCGGCCCTGGCGGTCCTCGGCCTTCACCCACTTCATGCCCAGGAGGGTCTGGGTTTCCTTGCTGGAATCGCCCTGCGCGTGGATCGTGGCATCCACCACGACCTGGTTGCCCTGGCCGCGGACCAGCTCGATGCGGCCGGCCAGATTGGCGAGCCGGAGCTCGCCGGTCGCCGGAAACGCCTGGCGCACCGCGCGGGTCTGGGGCTGCGCGGCGGCCGGAAGGCCAACGCCGGCCGCGAGCGTCGCGGTCAGCAACAGGTTTTGAATGCGTGGTCTCATGATTGGTTTCTCCTTCTCCGTAGCAACCCTACGGGACGGCCGCGAAAAAGGTTGCAGGCAGGGATAGACTCCCGGACCATGCGCCTCCTCCAAGCTGCGGCCCTCGCCTGCTGTCTCTCCGACGACACCCTGGTCTCACCGGACGCGAACGGCCTCCGGCCCGAGGCTCCTGCCTGGTCGCCGGACGGCCGGCATCTCGCCTACCTCTGGGGCCGGAACGAGGAAGAGGCCCTCTGGCGTCTCGACGTCTCCACGGGGAAGAGCGAGAGCCTCATCGAAATGGACCTCGACGAGCTCGCCTGGTCCCCCAGGGGCGACGCCCTGCTCCTGGTCTCGGAGGGCGACCTCTATCTCCTGCCCATAGGAGGGAAGCTCCGCCGCCTGACCGAGACCGAGGAAAAGGAGACGCAGCCCAGCTTCTCTCCGGACGGCTCCCGCCTGGCCTTCGTCCGGGACTTCGACCTCCACGTCCTGGATCTCGAGACCGGCCGCGAGACCGCGCTCACAAAGGACGGCGAGGAGAACGTCTTCCTCAACGGCACCACCGACTGGGTGTACTGGGAGGAGATCTGGAACCGCGAAACCGCCGGCTACTGGTGGAGCCCGGACAGCCGGAGCATCGCCTACTACCGCTTCGACGAGCGGGAGGTCCCCGCGCACGCGCTGATCGACGAGATCCCCCGCACCCCGGCCGTGCGCTGGCAGAAGTACCCCAAGCCGGGAGAGACCAACCCGAAGGTCCGCATCGGAGTCATCGGCGCCGAGGGTGGAAAGACGGTCTGGATGAGCACCGGGGACGAGGATTCCTACCTCGCCCGGGTAGCCTGGACCGGAGACGCCGTCGCGATCCAGCGCCTGAACCGGGACCAGACCCGGCTCGACCTCCTTCGCTGCAAGGCAGATGACGGCGCCTGTAGCCCTCTACTCACCGAGAACCGGCCCACTTGGATCAATCTCGGAAACGACCTCCGCTTCCTCGACGATGGCCGTTTCGTCTGGGGCTCGGAGGGGGACGGCTGGCGGCGGCTCTATCTCCATGACCGCGACGGCAAGCTCGTCCGGCCCATCACGCCGGAGGGCTGGGGCATCGCTTCGCTGGAGAAAGTGGTGGACGGCGGGGCGATCGTCATCGCCTACCGCACCGAGGGGATGGGGCCGGCAGACCGGCAGGTCTACCGGGCCGGACTGGACCGGGAGTCCTGGGAGCCGCTCGCCGCCGAGCCCGGCACCCACGAGGCCATTGTGGCTTCCAACGGAAATTGGGTCCACACCTGGCACGACGCGGACACCCCGCCGAAGAGCGAGGTGCGGACCGCATCAGGCACCCTGCCCCTGCCCTACACGGCGCCGTCCGGCTACGATCCCGCGGCCCTGCCGAAGTGGGAGTACCTCTTCATCCCCGGCCCCAAGGGAGTCCGGTTCCCGGCGCGGATGCTCAAGCCCGCCGGGTTCGACCCGAGCCGGCGCTATCCGGTGCTCATGTACCACTACGGCGGCCCCACCTCGCAGGTGGTTGTCAACCGCTGGGACACCCGGCGCCGAGACCTCTGGCAGAAGAAGATGGCCCAGAGCGGCTTCGTGGTCCTCAACCTGGACAATGGCTCCTCGGTCTTCTTCGGCAAGACCGGAGAGGACCGGGACCACCGCCGCTTCGGGCCGGCGAACCTGGAAGCGCAGCTCGCCGGGGTGGAGTACCTGAAGACCCTGGGCTGGGCGGATGCGGCGCGGATCGGTATCTGGGGCTGGTCGGGCGGCGGCTACCACACGCTCTACGCCCTGCTGCACGCGCCCGGCGTCTGGAAGGCGGGGATGGCCGGAGCGCCGGTGACCGACTGGAACCTCTACGACTCCATCTGGACCGAGCGCTATCTCGACACGCCCCAGGACAACCCCGAGGGCTACCGCGAATCCTCCGTGACCACCTACGCGGAGAAGCTGAAGGACCGCCTGCTGATCGTCCACGGCTTCGCGGACGACAACGTCCATCCCCAGAACACGGTGGTCTTCATCGACAAGCTGGTCAAGGCGGGCATCCCCTACGAGGACGCCTTCTACCCCGGCCAGGCGCACTCCTTCCGCCGCGCCGCCCAGCGTCACTGGTACGCGCGGATGACCGAGTTCTTCGAGCGGACGCTGGCTAGTCCTCGAACCGCTTCAGAATGACCGCCCCGTTGGTGCCTCCGAAGCCGAAGGAGTTGGTGAGGGCGTATTCGAGGTCCACCTTGCGCGGGTGGTGGGGGACGAAGTCGAGGTCGCAGCCTTCGCCCGGCTCGTCCAGGTTCAGGGTGGGGGGAATGATCTGGTGGCGCATGGCGAGGGCCAGAATGCCCGCCTCCAGCCCGCCGGCCGCTCCAAGGAGGTGGCCGGTGGCGGACTTGGTCGAGGACATCGCCAGCTTGTAGGCGTGATCCCCGAAGGCCTTCTTGACCGCCCGCACCTCGGAAAGGTCGCCCAGGGGCGTCGAGGTGCCATGAGCGTTGATGTAGCCGATCTGCTCGGGCTGCAGCCCCGCATCCTTGAGCGCGGCCTGCATGACGCGCACGGCGCCGTGGCCCTCGGGGTGCGGCGCCGAGATGTGGTAGGCGTCGGCGCTCATGCCGTAACCCACGACCTCGGCATAGATCGACGCGCCGCGCCCCTTCGCGTGCTCGAGCTCCTCCAGGATCACGATCCCCGAGCCCTCGGCCATCACGAAGCCGTCGCGGTGGACGTCCCAGGGGCGCGAAGCCTTCTCAGGCTCGTCGTTCCTCTGGGAGAGGGCGCGCATGGCGCAGAAGCCGGCCATGCCGAGCGGCGTGATCACCGCCTCGGCGCCGCCCGCGATCATGACGTCCGCATCGTCGTGCTGGATGAAGCGGAAGGCATCGCCGATCGCGTGCAGGCCGGTCGTGCAGGCCGTGGCCGGCGACGTGTTCGGGCCGCGCGCGTTGTAGCGGATCGACACCTGCCCGGCCGCCATGTTGACGATCAGGCCGGGGATGAAAAACGGCGACACCCGGCTCGGCCCCTTCTCCAGCAGGATGTGGTCCATCGACTCGATCAGCGGCAGGCCGCCGATGCCCGAGCCGATGACGACTCCGATCCGGTCCGCCTCGGACTCGTCGATGACCAGCCCTGAGTCCTCCATGGCGAACTGCGTCGCCGCCAGGGCGAAGTGGATGAAGGTGTCGCTCTTCTTGACTTCCTTCTTCTCGGAGTAGTCGAGAGGATCGAACCCCTTCACCTCGCCCGCGATGCGCGCCGGATACTCCGACGCGTCGAAGCGGGTGATGGGGCCGATACCGCTCTTGCCTTCCATCAGGGCACGCCAGTTCTCGGCGGTCCCCACCCCTAGCGGGGACACCAGGCCTACCCCGGTGACGACGACTCGGCGACGCGCTGAAGAGCTCAAGATCTTGGCTGGCTTGGTGAGTTAGATCGGCGGTTGGAGAGGGGCCCTCAGTTCTGGTCCCCGGCGTTGTTCTGGATGTAAGTCACCGCCTCGCGTACGTTGCTGATCTTCTCGGCCTCCTCGTCCGGGATCTCGATGCCGAACTCCTCCTCGAAAGCCATGACGAGCTCGACGATGTCCAGGGAATCCGCTCCCAGGTCGTCGGTGAAGCTGGCTTCCAGCGTGACCTCGTCCTCGTCGACGCCCAACTGCTCAACGATGATGCTCTTGACCCGTTCCTCTACAGCCATGGGGTATCCCTCCTTCTCCTTCGCAGCCGGGCAGGCCGCGCACGAACAGCGGTTCTAACACAAAGGCGCATTCTAGTCCAAACGGACGACACTTCAGATGTACAGACCTCCGGACACGTTCAGCACGTGCCCGGTGACGTACCCGGCCTCTTCGCTGGCCAGGTAAAGCACGGCCCAGGCCACGTCGTCGACGGTCCCGAGCCGCTTCAAGGCGATCGCACCGGTCAGGTCCTGGCGCGACGCCTCGGGCAGATTGGCGGTCATGGCAGTTTCTACGTAGCCCGGGGCCACCGCGTTGACCGTGATGCTCCGGCTGCCCAGCTCCCGCGCCAGCGACTTGGTCAGGCCGATCAGCCCCGCCTTGGCCGCCGCGTAGTTCGCCTGGCCGGCGTTGCCCATCAGGCCCACGACCGAGGAGACGTTGACGATCCGGCCCCAGCGGCGCTTCATCATGCCGCGCAGCACCTCCTTGGTGAGGGCGTAGGCGCCGGTCAGGTTGGTGCGGAGCACTCGCTCCCAGTCTTCCAGGGACATGCGGGCGAGCAGGTTGTCCGCCGTGATGCCGGCGTTGTTGACCAGGATGTCCACGGTGGCGAAGTCCTCGGGGAGCTGCTTGAGCCGCTCGGCGAAGGTCTCGGGCTGGCTGACGTCCAGGGCGAGCGGCCGGGCGCAGCCGCCGCCCGCGTCGATCTGCGCCGCCAGGTCCTTGAGCTTGTCCTCGCTGCGGGCCGCGAGCACCACCCGCGCTCCGCGCTCCGCGAGCCGGCGGGCGATGGCCTCGCCGATCCCCTGGGAGGCCCCGGTCACCAGGGCCGTCTTGCCGTCAAGCTTGAACATCCAAGAGCTCCTATCAGTCTCTATGTAGGGGCGGGGCTTGCCCCCGCCCGGGAGGGGGTAAACCCCTCCCCTACTCTTCTTTCGCCATCGCCAGGTACTTTCCGAACTGCTCGGGATCGCTCAGGCTGGCGCACACGGTGCCGGTGGCGATCCGGCGGTTCAAGCCCGAGAGCACGTTGCCGGAGCCGATCTCCAGAAACGTCCGGACGCCGGCATTCTGCGCCATCCAGGTCACGGACTCGACCCAGCGCACCGGGCCGTCGATCTGGCGCTCCAGGGCGTCCCGGGCCGCCTCGCCGGTGTTCACCGGGGCCGCGTCCACGTTGGTGACGACCGGCACCCGGGGAGCCCGGAACGTCACCTTCGCCAACTCGCCGGCCATGCCCTCCCGGGCCGGCCGCATCAGCGGCGAGTGGAACGGGGCCGAGACCGCCAGAAGAGTGGCCTTGCGCGCTCCGCGCTCCCTGGCCATGGCCACGGCGCGGTCCACCGCCGCCTTGTGGCCGGCGATCACCGTCTGCCCGGGGCTGTTGTAGTTGGCCACCGCGCAGACCTCGCCCTGAGAGGCGTCCTCGGCGAGGGCCGCCACCGCCTGGTCGTCCAGGCCGATGAAGGCGGCCATGGCGCCCACGCCCACCGGCACGGCCTCCTGCATGAGCTCGCCGCGCCGCCTCACCAGGCGGAGCGCATCGGCAAAGTCGAGCGCGTCGACCGCCACCAGGGCCGAGTACTCGCCCAGGCTGTGCCCGGCCATCGCGACCGGCTCGACGAACAGTCCCTGTGGCAGGAGCGAGCGGTAGATGGCGATCGAGGTGGCGAGCAGGGCCGGCTGCGTGTTCGTGGTCAGGCCGAGCTCCTCCTCCGGCCCTTCCCAGCAGAGGCGGGAGAGGGGGAAGCCGAGCACCTCGTCGGCCTCCTCGAACGTCCGCCGGGCCTCCTCGGCCACTTCCGCCCAGGCGCGGCCCATGCCGACCTTCTGCGATCCCTGGCCGGGAAACACAAAGCCGACGCTCACCAGCGCACCACCGCGGCGCCCCAGGTGAGGCCGGCGCCGAAGGCCGAGAAGAGGAGGATGTCGTCAGGCTGGATGCGCCCGCCGCGATTCAACTCGTCGAGACCGATCGGGATCGAGGCCGCCGATGTGTTGCCGAAGCGGTCGACGTTGATGTAGGTATGGCCCTCCCGGACCTCCAGACGCTGTCCCACGGCTTCGATGATCCTCCGGTTGGCTTGATGAGGTATGAACCAGGTGACGTCCTTGTGCCCGAGGCCGCAGCTCGTGAGCGCCTCGTCGCTGATCTCCGCGATGGAGCGCACCGCGATCTTGAAGGTCTCGCTGCCGCGCATCTTCAGGAAATTGAGGCCGGCATCCAAGGTGGCCAAGGTGTGCGGCACGCGGCTGCCGCCGCCCGGAAGCTCGACCAAGCCGGCGAGCGAGCCGTCGCTGCGCAGGGCGGTGCCGAGGAGCCCCCGGCCGTTGTTCTCCGACGACTCCTCAGCCCGCAGCACCACGGCCCCGGCGCCGTCGCCGAAGAGCACGCAGGTGTTGCGGTCCTTCCAGTCGACGATCTTGGAGAGCACCTCGCCTCCCACGACGAGGGCGGTCTTCGCCCAGCCCGTCTGCAGGAACTGCTGGGCGACCCCCAGGCCGTAGACGAAGCCGGTGCAGCCGGCGGCGAGATCGAAAGCCGCGGCGCGGCCGGCGCCGATCTGGTCCTGGATGCGGGTGGAAGTGGCGGGGAACGGCTGGTCGGGCGTGACCGTGGCACAGATGACCAGGTCCACGTCGCTGCCCTTGATGCCGGCCATCTCCAGGGCATTGCGCGAGGCGGGGACGGCGAAGGACGAGAGGCACTCCTCCGGCGCGGCGATCCGGCGCTCACGGATGCCGGTGCGCGCCAGGATCCACTCGTCGGTCGTCTCGACCATCCTCTCCAGGTCGGCGTTGGTCAGCACCCGCTCGGGCACGCTCATGCCGGTGCCCACGATCCGTCCTCGTTTCATCCCGCTGCGGTCTCCTTCGGTCCGTCCGGCTTTTCGGAAAGCAACCGGGCCTCCTGGCTGTGAAGCTCGGCGATCTTGTCGCGGATCTTCTGGTCGAGCCGCGCGGCGGAGAACTCCGTGGCACGGCGGATGGCGTTCTGGATCGCATGGGCGTTGGACCGCCCGTGGCCGATGAAGCAGCCGCCGTTGACCCCGAGGAGCGGCGCGGCGCCGAACTCGGAGTAGTCGGTGCGCTTGCGGAAAGCGTCGAAAGCCGGCTTGGCGAACAGGTAGCCCACCCGGGTGCGGATGCCGCGCTCGATCTCCTCGCGCAGCATCTTGCCCACCATCTCGGCCACCGCCTCGGCGCTCTTCAAGATCACGTTGCCCACGAACCCGTCGCAGACGATCACGTCCACCGAGCCGTTGAACACGTCCCGCCCCTCGACGTTGCCGACGAAGTTCAAGCCCGTGTTCTTGAGCACCTTGAACACCTCGCGGGTGAGGTCGGTCCCCTTGCCCTCCTCCTCGCCGACCGACATCAGGCCGATGCGGGGAGACGGGGTGCCGATGAGCTCCTGGGCATAGAAGTGGCCCATGACCGCGAACTCGCGCAGGTGGTTCGCCTTGGTGCCCACGTTGGCTCCGACGTCGAGGAGCACGGTGCGTCCCTGGGAGTTGGGGAGGACCGCGGCCAGGGCGGGACGGTCCACGCCCGCGACCGTGCCGATGACCATCTTGGCCGAGATCATGGCCGCGCCCGTGTTGCCGGCGGTGACCATGGCCTGGGCGCGCCCTTCCTTGACCAGCTCGGCGCAGATGCGGATCGAGGAGCGGCGCTTCTTGCGGATCGGGGTGATCGCGGGCTCGTCCATGCCGACCACCTCCTCGGCGTGGACGATCTCGATGCCCCTGGGCCGCTTGCCGAGACGGGCGAGCTCGGCCTCGATCCGGGCGCGGTCGCCGACGAGCAGCACCTCGGCGCCGTCCTTGACGACCGCGGACACGGCTCCCTCCACCGCACATTGCGGCGCGAAGTCTCCCCCCATGGCGTCGACCGCGATCGGCATACGTCGATCCGTAGCTCCAGCCCGGGCGAGATTGTACTCGACCCTGGGATTTCGTACCCGTTCTAAGAGACGGAGACGGGAGACCGGACCGGCCTCCCAGGAACCAGTTTACAGGTTTTCCTTGACTTCGATCACCAGGCGCTTGTTGTAGTACCCGCAATGGCCGCAGGCGCGGTGGGACAGCTTGGCCTCGCCGCAGTTGTCGCAGATCGACGTGGAGGGGGGCGTCAGCGCGTCATGGCTCCTCCGCTTGTCGCGGCGGGCCTTGGAATGGCGTCGTTTCGGGTTCGGCATAGTCAGGCCTCTCGGGTCTTCGTTTTATCTATCTCTCGGAGTCGAGCCGGCTCTTGAGAGCCGCGAGCCCCGCCCAGCGCGGCTCTACCGTCTCCTCCTGGCATGTGCAGTCGCCGGCGTTGAGGTCGGCCCCGCAGGTGGGGCAGATCCCTTTGCAATCCGGCTTGCAGAGCGGCTTCATCGGAACGTTGAGCTGGAGCTGCTCGATCAGGATCGGGTCCGTGTCCAGGACCTCGCCCTCGACCGTGAGCACGCCCAGCTCGTCCTCCTTCAGCTCGCGCTCCCCGCCTCCGGCGTGCGGACGCCCCTGCTCGATCATCAGCTCGACCTCGGGCTCGAAGTGCTCGACGATCGGCTGGAGGCAGCGGCCGCAGCTCTGGGTCTGATCGTAGGAGAGCCGCGCCTTCAGGTAGTACCCGGGATCGGCGAAGACCACCTGGCCCTTCCAGTGCACCGGGCTCAGCTCGAGCAGCTCAGGCCGCTCCAGCGATTCCAGGGGAACGCTCTGCGTCTCGTCCCAGGTGAAAGGCTCTTCGCGGACTTGATCCAACCAAATTCGCATACACAACCTCCCACCGGGGCAAACGCGAAGGGTAGGGGAAAATTCCCCTCAGGTCAAGGAGCCGGGGCAGGCCCTTGTCTCCGGCGGGGCGGTTTTCCTGTAGCTCTACGCAAAGGTGTCGCATGGCGAAGCGAAGGCCAAGCGCTCGAACCAGATCGGCTCTGCCGCCTTCCAGAACGGGGAGGGCAGGGGAGGGGGCCATCCCCGGTGGTTGCAGGGTTCAAGCGCCGGGTAGCACCCGTCCTTGGCGGTCGTACCCCGCAAGCGACGGGGCCAAGGCGTGCGTTGCGCGGGGGACGCGCCCGCGGCGCTCAGGCTCCGTCCGCGGCGCGGGCGGGGCGCGAGCGCCGGGGACGGCCCCGTCCCCGGCCGTTTCGAGCTGCCCGCGCTGCGGGCGAGACGCAATGGGCGGGGAGGAGCCCGTCCCCACGGCGGGCGCGCCGCCCGCGGGGCGGGCGAGGCATGAGCGGCGGTGGCGTGCCGCCCGCGACGCTCAAGCGCCATCCCCGGCGAGGGCAAGCCGCCCGCGGCGGGGAGCACCTCGTACCCTGCGGTTGCGAGCCGGTCTCGCTCCTCACGAGGCGCCCGCCAAGGAAATGGCGCCGTATCCGTCACTCGGCCGAGAGGGTCTGCCGATTTCAGATACGTACTCGTATTTATATTGGCCAGTACTTAGCGTAAGGCGCGGTCCTCAAGCTCTGTCTTCAAGGCGATCAGCGGCAGCCGTGGAAGCGCAGCCGGAAGGAGACCGGCTTCTGGGTGGAGACGAGGGTTACCTGATCGCAGCGGGCCACGGGCCTGAGGAGGATCTCCCAGTCTTTCCAGTTGCGGACCTGCTCGCGGTTTGCGATGGGGACCTTCTCCAGGAACTTGTTCACGCGGGAGACGAGAATGACCGCGGGGCGCGGCTGCATCCAGAGGCCGAGCAGCAGGCGGCCGTCGCGGTTGAGGGCCTCGGTCACGTCCGGCGGAGACAGCTCGGCCAGCCGGGGAGCCAGGGCCTCGGCCCGGCGGAGGCTGTTGCCGTCCATGGCCATGATCTGCCAGCCTGCCACCTCCGCCTTGGGGAGCCCGCCGGCCAGGAGGCCGGTCAATCCCTCGCCCGGCAGGGAGAAGCGCTTGGAGCCGGGAGGATGGAAGATGGCCGCGCCGGGCAGCTTGCCGAACGGCCCGAACGCCTTCCCCTCGCCCTCGCCGGTCTCGAAGAGCGCGAAGGCAGCGGGGGGCAGCGGACGGGGCTCCGCATCCGGCCAGCTCGCCCCGGAGATCGCCAGGAGCACCGGCTTCGGTTGTCCCCCTGTTGGGCCCTCGGACGGGTCCGGGACATTCGGCACCGGCTCGGACGAGTCGCGCGCCAGCTCCAGGTCGCCGTCGCGCCGCCGCAGCAGGTAGTCGCCGTCCGAAAAGCCGGAGATTTCCCGCTCCAGCCGGATGATCCCCAAGCTCCGCGGATGGAGCAACGGCTGCTTGACGGGCCCGATGGCTGGAGGCCCGTCTCCCCCGGTCACGGTCCAGACTCCTGCGTTCCAGGCCACGCGCAGCACGCGCTCGACCACGGCGTTGCCGGTCCCACGGGTCTCGGTGATCTCCCCTCCGGCGAGCCAGGGATTGTCGGCCACGGTCCCGGCCGCCTTGGCGACGGTGCCCAGGCCCGGGTAGATCTGCGCGGCCACGAAGAAGCGCTCGCCGTCCAGGTCCGAGCAGATCGCGATCTCCTTGGACGGGGGCACCGCGAAGGGTCCGAACGAGGGGAGCACCGGCGGCGGCACGCCCGCCACCCGCGCCGCGGCCTCCAGCCAGGCCGAGCCGTCGTTCACCACCTCGGACAGCTCGCCCACGTTCTGGTGGGGATAGGGCATCCAGAAGCAGGCCTCGTACGCGCCCGAAGCCATGAGCCGGGCCGGCAGGCCGTCCGGGTCCGGGACCGCCGGGCGCTCGCGCGGCCAGTAAGAGCGGAGGATGTGCCCGCCGATCAGCAGGAGCACCAGAAGAAAGAGGATGAGCTTGGCGAGACGCCTCATGCGGCCCCTATCTCGACCAGCGTGGCCGCCAGATCGCGCAGGATCTCGTCGTCCGCCTCCCCTACTCCCAGGTCCACGGCCTCGGCGCTCATGTCGGCCGCGAGCTCGGAGAGGACGTCACCGGGCGGGTAGGCAGCGAGCGGCGGCACGCTCCGGAATCTCACCAGCCGCTCCTCCACCACGCTCTTGACGACCTCGGCGTAGCCCCTGGCGGAAGCTTCGAGGGTATGAGGGACCACGAAGCGGCGGGCGTTTTCCCCCATCTGGCGGCGCAGCCCCTCGTCCGCGGCCAGCCGACGGAGGTATTCGAAGAGCAGGTCTTCCTCGAACTCGTCCAGGTCGACCTTGGCGCAGGCGCCGTCCGGAATCTCGGCAAAGGCGCCGAGGTTGCTCACGATCACCGCCTTGCCCAGGCCGAGGAGCCGGATCAGGGTGCCCGAGGTCTCGCCCGACGTGGGATAGCGGAGGTTCACGGCCACGTCCGCGACTTGCATGTAGCGCAGGAACTCGTCCAGCGCCGTATGGCCCACGAAGACCGCACCCTCCGGCAGCGGGGGCAGGTCGTAGTGGGGTGAATGGTCCCCCACCAGCAGGTAGACGGCATCGGGCCGCTCCGCCTTGAGCCGGGCAAACGCCCGCAGGCTCACCTCCAGGCGCTTGGCCGGGGTGATGAAGCCATAGGAGGCCATGACGAAGGCGTCCTCGGAGATCCCAAGAGCAGCCCTGTCGACCGGACCCACTTCACCCAGGCTGAGGTGGTGGGGCACCAGGGAGATCCGGGCGAGCGGCCGGCTCGCCAGGACCCGCTGCCGGGTGAAGTCGTTGTGGACGATGAGGGCCAGGCTCGAATCGACCACCCGCTCGAACAGCGGATAGCTCCAGACGTCCAGGGGGATGCCGGTGTCCAGGCTGCGGCGGGCGAGGGCGTGGCCGGTGCGGCCGTAGGCGTAGCGCATCTCCTCGACGTAGCCGTCCAGATCCCCGCGGGAGAGCGTCATGCCGCGCACCAGGTGGTGGAGCATGGCCTCGTGGAGCACGACCACCCCGGGAAATCGCGCCATCGTGCGCCAGGTGCGGGCGTGGTAATCGACGTTGTTGCCCAGATGGTAGAGGACCGCGTCGAAGCGTTCGCGCATCTCCGGGAAGGCGCGGTCGCCATGAACCGGGAAGCGCGCCCGGATCTGGGGGTCCACCTTGACGCCCTCGTCCACGAACAGCTCCAGGTCCAGGTGCTCGGCGAGGTGCGGCAACAGCTCCGCGCTGTAGTCGGCGATCCCCGAGCGCTGGGGAGGCAATGGGCTGAACCAGGCGAGGCGCATCGGCGGGGCGGAAGGTAACACGGAACCTCACCCCCTGTCCCCCTCTCCCGAGCGGCCCGGGTGACTGGGGTATACACCCGAGAAACTCGGGGAGACCCCCCTATTGTGGACTCCGCGATAGGATAGAGCCATGGCGCCGCGCCGCTCCAAGCTCGACACCGAGATCCAACGCCTCTACGGGCTGCCCCTGGGAGAGTTCACCGCCGCGCGCAACACGCTCGCCAAGCAACTTCGCAAGGACGGCGAGAAGGAGGGGGCGGAGGAGGTCGCCTCCCTGCCCAAGCCCACGGTGTCGGCCTGGGCGGTGAACCACCTGTTCACCACGGACTCCGAGCGCATGGAGGAGCTGCTCGCCTCGGGCGAGCGCGCCCGCAAGGCCTTGCACTCGATCCTCTCCGGCGGCGATCCGGGCGCCCTCCGCGACGCCATCCAGGAGGCCCGCGACCTCGCCAACGAGCTGCGCGACAGCGCCGCCGGGGCGGTCGCGGAGGAGACCCGCAAGCCCGGCCCCGCGGTCGTCGAGCGCATTGCCACCAATTTACAATCCCTCGCCTTCAGCCCCGCGGCCGAGCCGGTGATCCGGCGCGGTTGGATGGACGTCGACCTCCCGCCTCCAGGCTTCGAGGTCCTGGCCGGGCTCCAGCTCGCCGGGCTGCCGAAGAGGGCCGCCAAGCCGCCGCAGCCCGCTCCCGCGAAGAAGCCCGCTGCGCCCCCCGCGCCCACCAAGCTGGACCGGCAGGCGGAGGCGAAGGAGCGGAGGGAGAGGGAGGCGGCCCGCGTCCGGGAGCTCAAAGAGAAGGAGCAGGCGCGCCAGCGCGAGAAGGTCGACCGCGCCCAGGCCCAGCGCGAGGAGGCCGCCGGCCGCGCCGACTTCCTCCGCCGCAAGGCCGAGCAGGCCGAGCGCGCCGCCGAGGAGCTCCGCCAGCGCCTCGAAGAGGCCGAGCGCCTCGCCGCCGAGGCCAGCAAGCGCGCCGACGAGGCCGAGAAGGCCCTGGCCAAGGCCACCAAGGCCGTCAGGACTGCGAAGGGCCGCTAGGCCGGTCCACCCCGAACCACCCGCGCCGCACCATCCACTTCCCGAGCTCGATCACCGGCAGGGCCGTCAAGGACACGCCCGCGACCAGCGCCAGGTCGAGGGCGGTGAGGCGGTAGCCTCCCAGGAAGATGTCGCGCAGGAAGGGCAGGCCCACGATCAGCGCCAGCATCCCCAGCTCCCAGAGGATCGCCAGATTCAGCCAGCGGTTCGAGAACGGTGCGGTGAACGCCGAGAGGTGGTCCGAGCGGTAGTTGTAGGCCTTCACGAACTGGATGCCCACGAGCGAGAGGAAGGTCATCGCCATCGCCTCCTCCAGGCTCCTCCCCGACCGCAGCGCCCAGGTGAACAGTCCCAGGTTCACCAGCGCCGACCAGACGCCGCCGATCAGCATCAGGATCACCACCGGCCGGGTGAAGATCCCGGTGTGGGGGTTCCGCGGCGGCCGCTTCATCAGGTCCGGCTCGGGTGGATCGACCGCCAGCGCAAGCGCCGGCAGGCCGTCGGTCGCCAGGTTGACGTAGAGGATCTGCACCGCCGAGAGCGGCATGGGCAGCCCGGCCAGCGAGGCAACGGTCATCAGCCCGATCTCGCCGACGTTCGAGGAGAGCAGGAACATCAAGTACTTCTTGATGTTCTCGAAGACCTCCCGCCCCTCCTCCACGGCCGCGACGATCGACGCGAAGTTGTCGTCCGTCAGCGTCATGGCCGAGGCTTCCTTGGTCACGTCCGTGCCGGTGATGCCCATGGCGATGCCGATGTCGGCCTTCTTGAGGGCCGGCGCGTCGTTGACGCCGTCCCCGGTCATCGCGACCGAATGGCCCTGCGCCTGGAGGGCCGTGACCACCCGCAGCTTGTGCGCGGGCGAGACGCGGGCGTAAACCTCGATGTGCTCCACCTCGCGCTCCAGCTTCTCGTCGCTCATCGCCTCCAGCTCGCCGCCGGTGACCGCCCGGCCCTGCTTCAGGATGCCCAGCTCGCGGGCGATGGCCTGGGCCGTGTCGGGATGGTCGCCGGTGATCATGACCGACTTGATGCCCGCCGACTCCGCGGTGCGGATCGCCTCCAGGGCTTCCGGCCGCGGCGGATCGATCATTCCCACCAGCCCGAGCAGGACCAGCTCCCCCTCGGCGTTGTCGTGGGTGGCGTGGCGCCGGCCGGCGACCGCGAGGACGCGCAACGCCTCGCTGGCCAGCTCCCGCGCCACTTCCAGGACCCGTTCGCGGCCGGCCTGGTCCAGGGGGACGTCCCCCTCGTCGGTCAGGCGCCGGGTGCAGGAGGCCAGCAGCACCTCGGGTGCCCCCTTGGAGAAGGCCATGATGCCCTTCTCCGTCTCGTGGATCGTGGTCATCCGCTTGCTCTCGGAGGTGAACGGGATCTCGTCCACCCGGGGCATGCGCCCTTCCAGATCCTCCTTCTCGAGCCCGGCTTTGGCAGCCGCCACGATCAGCGCGCCCTCGGTGGGATCTCCCTTGACCTCCCAATTCTCCCCATGGACCAGCCTGGCGTCCGAGGCCAGGGCCCCGGCCTCCAGCAGCCACAGCACGCCGCGGCCGGGCTCGGGCCGGATCTCGCCCTCGGGGGCGTAGCCCGCGCCGGTGACCTCGTAGGTCTTGCCATCCACCCAGATCCGGCGGACGGTCATCTCATCCTTGGTGAGCGTTCCCGTCTTGTCCGAGCAGATCACGGAGACGCTGCCCAGGGTCTCCACGGCGGGGAGCCGGCGGATCAGGGCGTTGCGCTTGACCATCCGCCGCACGCCGAGGGCGAGCGAGATGGTGACCACCGCGGGCAGCGCCTCGGGCACCACCGCCACGGCCAGGGCGATGCCGAAAAGCAGGATGTCGAAGAAGGACTGGCCGCGCGCCAGTCCCAGGCCGACCACCACCGCCACCACCGCGAGCCCGGCCAGGGCGAGGACGCGGCCGACCCGGTCCAGGTTGCGCTGGAGGGGGGTCGGCCCGCTCTCGACCGACGCCACCATCTGCGCGACCTGCCCGAGCTCGGTGTCCATGGCGGTCTCCACCACCACGGCCTGCCCACGTCCGTAGGTAACCGCGGTGCCCGCGAAGACCAGGTTGCGCCGGTCGCCGATCCCGAGATCCCCCTCGAGGGCCTCGGCCGTCTTGGCCACCGGCAGCGACTCGCCGGTGAGCGCGGCTTCCTCCGACTGGAGGTTGACCGCCTCGATCACCCGCGAGTCCGCGGGGACGCGGTCTCCCGCTCCCAGAAACAGGAGATCGCCGGCCACCAGCTCGCGGGCCGGGATCTCCTTCTGGGTGCCGTCGCGCAGCACCTTGGCCGTGGGCGCTGCCATCTCGCGCAGGGCCTCGATGGCGCGCTCGGCGCGGTACTCCTGGATGAAGCCGAGGAGGACGGAGAGTAGCAGGATGGCGCCGATGACCACGGCCTCGACCGTGTGGCCGAGGACCACGGACATGGCGACCGCCGCGATCAGGACGACGACGAGGATGTTCTTGAACTGGGCGGCGAGGACGGTCCAGGGGGAGATGTGCGCGGCGGCCTGGAGCTCGTTCGGCCCGCGCTCCTGCAGGCGCTTAGCCGCTTCCTCCGCGCTCAGACCGCGGGTGGCGTCGGTCCCGAGCCGTTCCAGGACCGTGGGGACGTCGAGCCGGTACCAATCGCTCACATCCCCCTCCTCCTTTCCTCAGAGCAGGCCGACGGGTC
>DASUNJ010000508.1:0-2657 GCA_036277235.1 Thermoanaerobaculia bacterium
CTACCGCAACGCGGAGAGCCCCGAACCAACTCGCGAGTTTCGACGGCCGGTTTACGAGCTCAGGGGGCTCTTCGTGGAAAATGGTCATGCGGGCCTCCGCATACGGGCCTGATACATGCGAACGAGCATCTCAGGAACAAAGCCGTGGCTCCACCGGGCCGAGTCATCGACTTCCTCGATTAGTCCCGCACTCACCGCCTCAGAGTAGAGCGCGGCCGCGATCTCGTGCGGGAACTCCTGGCGAACAGCCCTCACCCAATCGAGCTCGTCCCAAATCCCGCGAGTGAACGTCGCCTCCGCCGCCAGAGCCAGACCCCACCGCACGTACTTTTCGTTCTTCAGCACTTGGTTCCGCATAGCGGCTTTCGCGCAGAACCAGGCCAGCAGATTATCGCCAAGACGATCAACACCCACCTCGGTCCTGCTTAGAACCTCGTGCTGGTCTGCGGGCGTCATCGCTTCGAAGGCCTTCCAGACGATCGGGTGGTGCAGTGCGTCGATGATCTCCGGATCTCCCGGGTCAGATGCCGGTACCGAGCCATAGGTCGCCAGCTGACTAAATGAGGATTGCAACTGCGTACCCAGCGTGAACGGACGCACGACATCGAGCCTAGCCGCGACATCAGCATCCAGTCCCGCAGCCGCCAGATCGAACTCCTGGTCATCGAACACCCCAACGTGGACCCGACCGTAGTCCTCGTATCGGCTGGCTCCTGTTGTCACATCGACGGGGAAAAACTCGCGCCGGAGAGACTGCTCGTTACGGCAGGTAATCACGAGGACAGCCGGTGGCTCGAGACCCCGCAACGCTGGACGCAGGAAGCTGTGGATGATGGACTGTAACCGTTGCTTGAGAGCGCCATCAACCTCGTCAGCTCCGTCGAGGCAGAGGCAGACGTATGGCCGCGCCAGACCCGGGTTGGCTACGACGAGCCGCTCCACCGCGTGCTCGAAGGAGTCGTCTCTCCTTGCGCTGCCGGGCGCAGTAAGGCCGGACCAGTGGCGCAGCAACTCGGGGACTCCACCTTCCGCCAACGGCGATCCCGCGGCAAGTATTCCGGTGGGAGCGGTGGCGGGCGGGGCCAGCCGCTGTTCGGCGAACTCCACGAGGGCAGTTGTCTTGCCCACTCCTCCCTCTCCAGAAACAACGACTACTGGCTGCGCCGCACGACCCACCTCGGCTGCGATGTCATCCGCGACCGAACGATGGATAGCTCTCGATGGACGCTCCGCATAATCCGCTCGGAAGCGCTCCACATCCTCCTTCAAGCGAGGAAGAAGCTCGGGAAGGCGAAGTGAAGCAGGGCGCTCCGTCCCAAGGAGGTGCTTGAACAGGTTCTCTTTTCGAACAAGTACGTCCCCATCCCCGGCCGTTGACCGAACGAGCTCACCAATCCACGCGTTCAGTGCTAGATCCACTTCGTGCCGGAATGCACCGTAGCCGCCTAAGAATTGAACTAGGCTCTCAGTGGCGCGCTCCTCGTTGACCTGCTCGTAGTTGATCCGGAGTGCCATCCGCTCCGCTTCAGGAGCGGATGCGCCTTTCTGCGCGAAGGCCCGGAGTGCCGAGCTCAGCCGTGGACCGCGCACTCGGTTGGTAACGAGGCGTACCTCTTTCACCTGATACCCGGCGGCCGTTGCCTTTTTCTCACTGACGACGAGGCGCTGCGCGATGTCGAGCCACCCCGCCTTAGCAATCCGTGCATCCGGGCGCCGCGAGTACTTGTATTGGACGAGGACGACCTCGTTCGAATTCGCGACCCTGCTAGCATCTTGGCCAAACGCCTCATGGAAGACAGCGGTCGCGTTCAGCTCATCGTCGGTCGTTTGGTTGCCGGTAAGGTCATAGAGCCTGAGCCAAGCGGTTTCCAGGATTTGGAACAGGAAGCCGGCAAGCGCGTTCCGGCCGCCATCGCCCTCGGAGGAGGGCGACTTTCGCCGCTTCTGCGCCGCGTGCTTCTTCGCCGCGCCACTTCCAGATGAGTCCGGAACTTTAGCACCGCGACCGCTACGTCCAGCCATTCCGCTCGTCAGTCCACCATGTGATCAGGGAAGCGTCCGCGGGCTGCGGCCGACCACCCCCAACTTAATGCGTAACGCGGCCGGAGGAACGGGTGTTGGCTCAGCTGGCCGTGACTCTCGGTCCGCAAGTACAGAGTCTCGCGACAAGGCAAGGCACGATGAAAATGGCAGAAACCCCAGATGAGAAAAATGATGGACGAGTCAGGCGCTGAGCCAATCCTGCCAGTGCACGTGCTCTCTCATCTGTCATCAAGGGGTTCTACGATGTCCCGTTGCCTCAACAAGGCCACGCTGATCGGCTACCTGGGCGCCGATCCCGAGATCCGCACCACCCCGGGCGGCGCGCGCGTCGCGCAGTTCTCGCTCGCGACCTCGCGCCGCTGGAACGACCGCGAGGGCCGGCCGCAGGAGAAGACCCAGTGGCACCGGGTCGTGGTGTGGGACAGCCTGCCGGCGACCTTCGGCTTCGTGGAGAAGTACCTGCGCAAGGGCGACCGCGTCTACGTCGAGGGCGAGATCGACTACCGCTCGTACGAGACGGACAGCGGGGACACGCGCTGGACGACGGAGATCAAGGCGTCGGAGGTGCTGGCGGCGGGCGAGCTGGGCGGTGGCGACGGGCAGCGCGGCCGGAG
>DASUNJ010000509.1:0-8813 GCA_036277235.1 Thermoanaerobaculia bacterium
CGGGCCCCGGACCGGACGGCGCGAGCATCAAGGATTTAGCAGCAGCGGGACAGTTGGGTGCAGACCTCCGAGATCGTGCAGGAGGCGCAGGTGTCGTTGGTACAGGTGTCGCTCGTGGTACCGCCGCAGGTCGTGGTGGCACCGCCGGCCACGCCGTTGAGGTCCCGCTCGGACAGGTTGCGGAGGGTTTCCTTGCTGAAGCTGAGCTTCTTCTCGATCCGCTTCTTCATGACACATCTCCTATACTGCGCGTTGTGCGGTGCCAGGCCTCCGCTCGGAGCCGTGCCTCCTCCCTTCTGCTCTGCAGGGCGCGGAGAGTTGGCATAGACCCCGGACGGGGCCTGCCCGCCGGTTGACCGGTCCTTCATCGCAGCGCCTCGCGCTGTTGCCGAAGCCGTTACCGCTGGTATACGTAACTGACGATAGCTTTGTTTAGGTTCGAGTTGTGCGCGGCTACGTCGTCAACGAGATCTTCTACAGCCTGCAGGGGGAAGGGGTGCGCGCCGGCACACCCAACCTGTTCCTGCGCCTCTCCCGCTGCAACCTGGAGTGCAAGGTGGAGACGCACGGCTTCGACTGCGACACGGAGTTCGAGTCCGGCCGCTCCATGGCGCTCGACGACATCGTGGCGGAGCTGCGCCAGCTTTCCGAAAGCTGTGACTGGGTCATCCTGACCGGCGGTGAGCCGGCGCTCCAAGTGGACGCCGAGATGATCGACGGCCTCCACGCCGCCGGCTTCAAGCTCGCGGTCGAGACGAACGGGAGCATCGAGCTGCCGCCCGGGATCGACTGGATCACGGTGAGCCCCAAGGTGGCCGAGCACGCCATCCGCCAGCGCACCGCGCACGAGGTCAAGTACGTGCGCGGCTATGGCCAGGCGATCCCTCGCACCGTTGTGAAGGCCGAGCACTACCTCGTCTCTCCCGCCTTCGACGGGGAGCGGGTCGATCCCCGCACGCTGGATTGGTGCATCCACCTCTGCAAGGAGAATCCGCCGTGGCGGCTCTCCGTGCAGCAGCACAAGCTCTGGAAGGTCCGCTAGGCCGGACAATTCCCCGAAGTTTTCGGACAAATCCGCAAAGGAACCGGACAAAAAGGCGAAGTGGCCGGACAAGTGAGCGAAATTTTCGGACTGCAGCCTGAATTCTTCGGACAAAACTCAAAATTTTTCGGACCAACACCGATAGTTATCGGACAAATTCGCAAAGTTTCCGGACTGTACCCGAGAGTTTTCGGACAATCACCGAGAATTTCCGGACTACAGTCGAACGTTTCCGGACAGCGGCCGAGAGTTTCCGGACTGCGTTGTGGAGTTTCCGGACTACACCCGAGAGTTTTCGGACAGCGGTGCGAAGGAACCGGACAGCGGTGAGAAGGTATCGGACAGCTCGCGAATGGTTTCGGACAGCTCCGGAAAGGTATCGGACAAATCCCGAAAGGTTTCGGACAACTTCCGAGAGGTTTCGGACAGGCGCTGGAAGGTATCGGACAGCTCCAGCCTGTTGAGGTGCAATAGACTTCGTGGGACATGGAATACACGAGGAGCCGAATCTTCCTCCGCACCCTGGGCGAACAGCCGGCCCCGGATGAGTGGGCCATTCCCCGGTCTCGCCTGCGGCATGCCCTGCTGGGCTTTCGGGAGAAAGCGGCGGTGCTCGCCGGGGAGATCCATCGCCCGGATGAAATCCCCCTTGTCAGTTTTTCCCCGGTCTACAACAAGATCGCTGACAAAAGGGTCCGACTTCATCCGCATGTTCTCGGGGTCTATGACGTTCGAGGGCAGCGACACGTCCGGACGGTTCAAGATTGGATTGAAGCTGCTTTGGCCCAAGCCTGGGGCTGCGACCTCGATGAGATAGAGGTCGTGAGCGACGATGAACCATACGAGATCGGGATCAGGAAGGGCATTCCTGAGGGAGATCTAGGTGTTACAGTGCTCCGAAGGCCGTTCCGTCCTGGAGTCTAGCTATCGGAAATAGCCGGTGACATCCACTACCAGATGCGTAGCGCTCGAAGACCAGGCCTCCATCTCGCCAGCCACGCCCAACGCAAGGATCGAGCTGCTCGCCCGGGTCCGCAGCGTCCGGAAGCTCACCGTGTTCGACAGGGGAATGGAAGCGCCTGAGGGGAAGACCACGAGGTTCCCTGCTGAGGAGGGGTCGACCGCGGTGACGTTCACGGCGAGGGCTCGCGCGTCCGCGGGGATTCCGCAGGACCCCGCCGCCGGGAATGAAGCCCGGACGCCTGCGGCAAGCGGCGACCCACTCCGCGTGTCCAGCAAGCGACAGGGGGGCAGGGTGTGGAAGTCCAGCGCCTCCGTCGGAAGCGCGGAATGGCAGAGCCCCACGCCCGAGTCGAGGGTCGAGCCGTTCACATCCACGAACCGCCACTCGTATCCATTCGGCCACAGCTTCAGCTCCAGCACCCCAAAGGCACTGTAGTTCCGGACCTCGCTGTTGGCCCGCACCGTCGTCACGGAAGTGAGGTTCTTGCCCCCGGTCCCCACCACGAACTGGCGGATGCCGGCCGGATCGGCGGCCCCGGATGACGATTGCGGCGCGAAGCGCTCGTAGCCATGGTCGTGCCCGACGAGCGCAAGGTCCGCCCCCGCGGTCTGGAGCAGCGACCAGAACGGCGCGGTCGTGGCATCGTCGCCGTGCGGCCCCGAGGAGAAGCGGGGGTGGTGCCAGTACGCGAGCGTGCAGACGCCGGGGTGCGCAGCCAGGTCCGCCGCCAGCCACTGCCCCTGGGGCGAGGCCGCGCCGCACCCTCCCACCTCGCCGCAGTTCGAGTTGAGCCCGATCAGATGCCAGCCCCCCAGGTCGAAGCTGGACCAGCCCTCCGCCGGATCGCCCGCTGCCGCGCCGAAGTAGCCGTAGTAGCCCGCGGCCCCGGCCGTCGCGTACTCGTGGTTGCCCGGCACCGGATGCGTGATCGCCTTCAGCCGCCCCCAGCTCGGGTCGTAGGACGCCTGGAACTTTGCCAGCGTGCCGTCCTCGTACTGGTTGTCGCCGAGGAGGAGGACCGCCGCGGGGGACAGCGACAGCGCCAGGTCCGACGTGGCGAGCATGCGGCATCTCGTCGCCGTGCCGGCGCCGCCGTTGTAGGCGGAATCCGCCGGATCGCAGGCGATGTCGCCCACGGCCACGACAGTCACCTGCGCGGACAGAGGAATGCCCGCGAGCAGCGCGCACACCAGGAATCGGAGAAACATGCAAGAACGAGTATAAGGCTGCCTCCCCGAAATGGATGGGCTAGGATTGTCACATCGAGTCAGTGAGCTGAATTTTTCGGGTAGAGGAGGAACCCAGATGGCACAGGCGTGTGCGCAGCACCCAGGTGTCAACGCAGCCTTCCGCTGCGAAGGCTGCACCAAGCTTCTCTGTCAGGACTGCATCAAGAAGGGGCATGCCCTGCTGTTTTGCTCGCAATGCGGCGAGCGGGCCATGCCGCTGGAGGCGGGGCAGCCGGCCACGGTGAAGGAGGTGACGCGACGGCAGGCGATCTCCAAGCCGTACAGCTTCCAGGAGGCGCTGTTCTACCCCTTCCGCGGCGTCGGGCTGTACATGTTCATCGCGACGCTGGTCTCCCTCGCGTTCGTCTCATTCCTGCTCCAATACAGCCGCGGGTGTTACGCGATCGTGTTGGCCGTCGGCCTCTGGTCGCTGATGGTCGGGCTCCAGTTCAAGATCGTGCGCTCCACGGCCGAGGGGGAGGACCAGCTGCCCGACTGGCCGGAGTACATGGACTGGGGCGAGAGGCTGGGCGACATCGTGATCTACCTGGTGGTCGCCATCCTCCAGTTCTTCCCGGTGGTGGCCTACACCCTGCTGAACATGGGCAAGGTGCTGAGCCCCGAGCCGAGCCTCCTTTTCTGGGCCGGCTTCGCGCTCTTCGCGTGGCTCGGCATGGCCTTGGGCACGGTCGCTTTCGGCGCGGCCGGCCGGTTCGACCGCTCCAGCGTCATGCGGGTCGACCTGCACCTGAAGGCGCTGAAGATCGGCGGCGTGGACACGGTGACCGCGACCAACATGGCGTTTGCCATCGGCATCTCGCTCTTCGTGGTTCGAGCTCTGCTGCAGCAGGTCCCCTACGTGGGAGCGGCGGTGGCGGGCGTCCTCGGCGCCTACTGGACGTTCACGAGCGCCCACCTCGCCGGCGTGCTCTTCCGCCGGCACATCCTGGAGTTGGAGAAGGTCTATGAGTGAACCGCTCGAAGCGAAGCGTACGACCACGGCCGTCAAGTGCGAGAAGCACGGCCTTCATTACAACCCGGCCACGATGGACGGCTGCGTCATCTGCCGGCGCGAGGCCGGGGGGGGCAGTGTTTCGGTTTCGGCCCCGAGCGACGGCTCGATGGGCAAGGCCCTTGCCGTCACCGCCGTCCTCCTCCTCCTCACGACGGCCTGCCTCTACTTCGTCCACGGCATGGTGATCGAGAGCTTCGGAGGAGTACCCGGGGTCAACGCCCTGGACGGCGGCTTCGAGGAGGCGATGCCTGAGTCGATGGAGGAGATGACCTTTCCGGAGGAGGATGACGGTGGCCCGGTTTACTCGGGCTCGGAAGGGAACTGACCCTTTCGGTCCAGCACCACGATCTCCAGGTCGAGCTCGCGGAACCGCCTTGCCCGTGTCTCCTGCCATGACGGATCCGCCTGCAGGATCTTGAGCGCCTCGAGCTGCCAGGCGTTGTAACGCTGGAAGTCGGGGCCTTGGAAGAGCGGGCTCCTGGGCAGCAGCCGCACGGCGAGGATGCGCCGGGGCTTCTCCCTCTCCAGCCATTCCGCCAACTGACGAGGGACCTCGCCCGGTCCGGGCCTTTGGATCGGGCGCGCGAGCTCGATGTTCTTCTGCGCCAGCGACCAGCGGACCAGGTTGTCGCTGAATTCGTTGAACGTCCCGATCAGGGCCACGCGGTTGTTGCCGGCATGGCCCGCCGCCTTGCGCTGGAGGAGCTCCAGGGGGTCCGCGTAGCGCGGATCGGCGGAGTAGAGGAGATAGTCCTTCCTCAGGCGGTCCTCCAGGCCGTGCGCCTTGGAGACCAGGCTGAGCAGAGCCGCGGCGCAGACCACGGCGGCCAGGGTGACCCGCCAGCGCGCGAAGATCGCCGCCAGCCCGATCCCCGCGAGCAGGAAGACGAAGGGCGCCGTGGTCGCGAAGAAGCGCGGCTCCTTGTAGGGATGGATCGTGGCGAGCAGCCATCCCAGCCCGGCAAGGAGAGCTACCATCCGGGACCTCCACGCCCCCACGAGCGCGAGCCCGATGATCACGACTCCCAGGACCGCCTCCGGCGCGTAGTGCGTCGTCATCGACTTCAGGTAATACCCGATCGATTCCAGCGAGTAGAGAGGCGGCCCGGTCGCCCGGTTGCGCAGGAAGGCGTAAATGCTCTTCGGATGGATCGGGTGCGGGCTCAGGCACCAGATCCAGATCGGCAGCGCGAACGTCTCCAGCAGCGCCCTCGGCGCGGCAGGGAGCGACCGCCACCAGGACCGGAAGCGCTGCCAGCGCGCGACCGCGATCCCCGAGAAGACCAGGATCAGGGCGTAGACGCCGACTCCGGGGTTGACCCCCACCGCCGCGCAGATCAGCAGCAGGTCGAGCACCACGGCGAGCGCCGCCTGCCCCCGCGTCGCTCCGGGCCAGGGCCAGAGAAGCCGCCGGATTTTTCCCATCATTTCCAGCCGCCGCTCGCGGGGAAGGGCGAGGAATTGGTCGACCGCGACGCAGAGTCCCCAGATCAGGGCGTAGTTGACCTTGATCAGGAAGAGGGCCAGCGAGGCGAGGCCCGCGAGCCGCCAGGCCCACAGCGTGTCGATCCGGCGGGCGCGCAGGTAGAGCCCGAGCGCGAGCAGCGTGAAGACCACGCCGGCCAGCTCGCGCATGACCACGATGGCGAGCACCCGGTGCAGAGGGCTCGCCAGGAAGAGCCCCGCGGCGACCAGCCCCCCCCACAGCCCTGATTTTCGATCCGCTTCGTGCCCTGCCCACACCAGCAGCGGCGGCGTTGCCGCAAACAGCACCACGCTCAACAGGGTGGCCGAGGCGAAGGTGGAGCCGCCCCAGGCCAAAAAGGGGAGCAGGAGGAGCGAATAGCCGAAAGGCCACTTGTCCTGCGCGTTGAGGCGCTGGAGGAAGCGGAAGACGCGGCCCTCGGAGAGCGGCTGGAGCAGCTCGACCCCGCCGTAGCCGTTGCCGGCCATGTCCCACATGGGCAGGCGCTCGTTGACCTGATAGTGCAGGTAGAGAGGCTTTGCCACGTCCACCGCGAAGTAGAGGGTGGCGAGCAGCACGGCAGGCAGCACCAGAGAGCGAATGCGTTGCATGGGGAGGGCGCATTCTAACGCTAGAATGCCCGCCATGCGGACCAAGACCTGCCTCCCCTTAGCCCTGGCTTTCTTGTTTCTGGGCACTGCCGTGGCCCAGGAGTGGACCCCTCCCGATCCGGCGCTCGTCACCCGCGCGCGCAAGCTCCTCGACGAGGTGCCGCTGGTCGACGGGCACAACGACGTGCCCTGGGAGCTCCGGCAGCGGGTCAAGAACCATCTTGGGCAGCTCGATCTCCGCTCCGACACGAGCGCGCTCGAAAAGCCCATGCATACCGACATCGCGCGGCTGCGCAAGGGGGGCGTGGGCGGGCAGTTCTGGTCGGTATACATCCCCGCGGACCTGGCCGGCCCGCAGTCCGTCCGCGTCGTGATGGAGCAGATCGACGTGGTCCACCGCCTTGTCGCGGCCTATCCCGACGTCTTCGAGCTGGCCACTTCTCCCCAGGAGATCTACCGGATCCACCGCGAGGGCAAGATCGCCTCCCTCATCGGCATGGAGGGCGGGCACTCGATCGACAACTCCCTCGCCGTGCTGCGTCAGCTTTACAACGCGGGCGCGCGCTACATGACCATCACCCACTCGAAGAACGTCGACTGGGCGGACTCGGCCACCGACGCGCCCAAGCACGGTGGGCTTACGAAATTCGGTGAAGAGGTGATCCGTGAGATGAACCGGCTCGGCATGCTGATCGACCTGTCGCACGTCTCCCCCGACACGATGAAGGACGCCATGGCCGTCTCCGAGGCGCCGGTGATCTTCTCCCACTCCTCGGCGCGCGCCATCGACGCCCATCCGCGCAATGTGCCCGACGACGTGCTCCGCCTGCTCCCGCAGGACGGCGGCGTGGTGATGGTGACCTTCGTCCCCTCCTTCGTCTCCGAGGAGGTGAGGACCTGGAACTCGCAGGAGGATGCGGAGGAAGCCCGCCTGAAGGCGCTCCATCCCGACGATCCCAAGCGGGTCGAGACCGATCTGGCGAGTTGGACCAAGCAGCATCCCGTACCGCGGGCCACGCTCGCGCAGGTGGCCGATCACATCGATCACGTCCGCCGCGTCGCGGGCATCGACCACGTCGGCATCGGCTCCGACTTCGACGGCATCACCAGCGTGCCGGCCGGCCTCGAAGGGGTGGACGACTACCCGGTCCTGTTCGCCGAGCTGCTGCGCCGCGGCTGGAAGGATGAGGAGATCCAGAAGCTCGCGGGCCACAACGTGCTGCGCGTTTTCCGCGAGGCGGAAAAGGTCTCCGCGCGGCTGGGCAAGGAGCGGCCGGCGTCGGACGCGTTGATCGAAGAGCTCGACAAATAGCTTCCGGCACGCCTCTTGCTGCCGCGCAAATACGCGGGGCGGGTCGGGGGAACCTATGTCGGAGCGCTCGGCCACCGCCTCAGTGGAGGTGGGCATGCCGAGCCTGATACAGAGCCGGAGCGTCCTTGCTTTCTACCTCTCTTCTCTCTTCCTCTGCCTTCCCCTAGCCGCGGACGACGCCTGGCTGAATGACGTCGCGTTGCTCATCGGCAACGCCGAGCGCGAGGCGTACCTCCGGCTCCCGGGGGATGCGGAGAGGCAGGAGTTCATCCGCCGCTTCTGGGAAGTGCGCGACCCGTACCCACAGACCGAACGCAACGAGCTGCAGGAGGCCTGGACCGCGCGGCTGGCCGAGGCGCGGCAGCGCTGGGACGCCGTCGACGACCGTTCGCGCGCTCTTCTCCTGCGCGGCGAGCCCGATGCCTCCTTCGAGGCGAGCTGTCCCGGCGCTCCGGTCTACGAATTCTGGGTCTACGAGCCCACCTTCCAGGTGAAGCACAGGTCGGTGCTCGTCTTCACTCTCGGCGGAGGGGCTGCGAAGCTCTGGCAGCCGGGTCCGGACGCGCAGAAGCTGCACCCGCCCTCGAGCGAGGGCTGCGGCCGGGATCTTCTGCGGGAATCGCGGTGGATCTTCTCCTTGGGCGACGAGCAGTACCGCGCGCTGGTGGAGCGCACCCTGGCCCGTCCGCGTCCCAACCCGAGGGACTGGTACACGCGGCTCGTGGCCCTGCCGGCCGAAGCGCCGGCCACGGAGGACGCCCTTCTCGCCGACCTGGAGGTGGAGTACCCGGCGCGCTTCGAGGACAACAGCGTCGTCCGCGTGATGATGACCGTTCCCGCGGAGTCGCTGTCCCCGCCGAGCCGTGAGCTGCTCGTCACCGGCCAGGTGCTGCAGAACCGGGGCGTGCTCGAAGACTTCCGCTACACGTTCCAGGTCAACCCCAGGATTGCGAACCAGCCGTTCATCCCGCTGGTCTTCGAGCGCTACCTGCGGCCGGGCTTGTACAAGCTGCGGATCAAGCTCGTGGACCTCATCACCAAGCGTTTCTTCATGGGCGAGCGCGAGCTTTCCGTGCCGGAGTTCGATCCAACCCTGACTGTCGCGCTCGACAAACTGTACGAAGAGGCGGACGCGGCGCTCGCGGCGAGCCGGCCCGGCGTCCACCTGCTGCGCC
>DASUNJ010000510.1:0-4211 GCA_036277235.1 Thermoanaerobaculia bacterium
CGCTACGACCCCAAAATCGTCGCGGGCAAGCCGTGGGTCCGCATCGATCCCCGGTACGGCAAGGCGACGGTCCTCGTGGCCACGGAAACCCCGGGTCTCGTGATCATCGACTTCCAGTCCCCGGACAAGTCGTTCAACCGCGCGCCGGGCGAGCTTTTCGAGGTGCGGATGGTCATCTCGCGCCAAGCGCCTCGCGGCAGGACGCCGGTCACCGTGGATGCGGGGCTCAGCTCCCTGCGCGATGCGAGCGGCGATGTGCTGGATCTGGAGATCCAGAACGGCTCGTTGGTCATCCGGTAAGAGATTCCAGCGACTGGGGGATGTCCCCGAGCGACTCAGGTATATAACTCGGCGACTCGGGTATATACCCGAGTGACTCAGGGATGGCCCCGAGCCACTCGGGAGTCTACCAGGGCCGCCCAGGGCTGTCCCCGAGCCACCCGGGGCTGTCCCTGAGCCACTCGGGGATGTTCCCGAGCAACTCAGGGCTGTCCCCGAGCCACTCGGGGATGTTCTGCTTCCTCCGAAACCTTCCCCCGCCCATCCCGTACAAGAGGCTTGACGACATCTGTAGTCAGGGAGTAGTCTGACGACAGAGGTAGCCAGAGGAGGAGCGATGAGCGGGAAGACCATCGGAGACCAGGAGCTGACGCTCCTCAAGCACGTTGCGGAGGTGGGGCCCGTGTCGGTCGGGCAGGTGGCGGAGGGCTTCGGCGCTCCCCGCGGGCTCGCCCGCTCGACCGTGCTCACCATGATGGAGCGCCTCCGCCAGAAGGGCTACCTGGAGCGCGAGCAGGCGGGCGGGGTCTTCCAGTACCGCGCGGCCAGCTCGCCGGGCGAGCTGCTGCGGGGGGCCGTCCACAGCTTCGTCGAGAAGACCCTCGCCGGCTCGGTGTCGCCGTTCGTCAGCTACCTGACGGAGAGGTCCGAGGTTTCTGACGACGAGCTGGCTGAGCTGGAGCAGCTCGTGGACCGGCTCAGGTCCCAGAGGCGCGAGCCGTGACCCCCCTCCTCGACGCGTTGCTGCGAGCCTCTCTCCAGGGTGCACTGTTCGTGGGAGCGGTGTGGGCCGTCTGCCGCCTCTTCCCCAGCCTGCCCGCCTCCGTCCGCTGCGGCCTCTGGTGGCTCGCCTGCTTGAAGATCCTGGTGAGCTTCGCCTGGGTCTCTCCGGTTGAGCTGCCGCTGCTGCCGGCTCCATCGACGGTGCCGATGACCGTTCTGAGCTTTCAAATGCCGGCGGAACCCTCGCCTGTTTTGCAGGCCCCCCGCCTCTCGTGGACGACGGCGCTCGCCGGGATCTGGCTGATCGGCCTGCTCGCGCAGCTCGGTGGGATCTTCCGGCAGCTCGGCCATGCCCGGCGGATCGTGCGCCGGTCCGGCCCGGTGGGCGAGCCCTGGCTCGCGGACCGCTTCGCGGAGCTGCGCCGGACGCTCGGCCTCAGGGGCCGGACGGAGCTGCGGGTCTCGGCCGAGGTCGAAGCCCCACAGGTGCTGGGCCTGCTCCGGCCGGTCGTGCTGCTGCCGGATTCGTGGACTCTCTCCCCTCCGGACGTGTCCATGGCGATGTGCCACGAGCTCGTCCATGTCCGCCGCGCCGACCTGTTGTGGGGGTGGGTGCCCGCGCTGGCGCAGCGGATCTTCTGGTTCCACCCCCTGGCCAGGCTGGCCGCCCGCGAGTACGCGCTCGCCCGGGAGGCCGCCTGCGACGCGGAGGTGCTCCGCGTCCTCGATCCCGAACCCCGAGCGTACGGCCGCCTGCTGCTGCGGCTGGGAGTCGCGCCGCGCGCCAGCCGCATGGCGGCCGCGGGGGCTGCACCGTCCGTCCAGACCTTGAAAAGGAGATTGCAGATGCTGGAACAATCATCCGAGAACCGCCGGTTCCCCCTCGTCTGGGTGAGCCTGATCGTCCTGCTTGCGCTGATCGCGCTGGTCCCCTTCCGCATGGTGGCTCAGGAAGCGCCGGAGCCCCCTGAGGCGCCGGCTGCGCCCGAAGCGGCTCCCGCTCCCGAACCCGCTCCCGCTCCCGAGGCCGCTCCTGCGCCCGAAGCCGCGGCCGCTCCTGAGGCCCCGGCTGCTCCCGAGGCCCCGGTGGCGATCCCGGTCGCGGCGCCCGCTCCCGTTCCCGCTCCGAGAGCGGTCCCCGCCGCGCCGCCGGTCGCCGCCCTGCCCGCTCCCGTGCCGGTCGCCCGGGTGAGCCAGACGCCTCGGACGCCCCCGACGCCGCCCGTCCCTCCCGTCCCGCCGACCCCGCCCACTCCGCCGACGCCCCACTCCTGGCCCAAGGGCGAGTCCTACATCCTGCTGTTCGACGATCACCAGACCATGATGAACGGCTCGTCCGCCGACATCCGGCGCGCCCGGGAGCTGCAGAAGGGCAGCGAGCCGCTGCTCTACTTCCGCAAGGGCGGCAAGGCCTACGTGGTCCGCGATGCCGGCCTGCTGGAGAAGGCCGAGGAGGTCTTCCGGCCGCAGATCGAGCTCGGCGAGAAGCAGGCGAAGCTGGGGGCGCAGCAGGCCGAGCTCGGCGGCCGGCAGGCGGAGCTGGGAGGCCGGCAGGCCGCCCTCGGCGCGAAGCAGGCTGCTCTTGCTACGAGGCAGGCGCGCAACGGCGAGGACGCGGGAAGCCTGGAGAAGGAGATGGGGGAGCTCAACGACCAGCAGGCCGCCCTCGGCGAGAAGCAGGGCGAGCTGGGTGAGCAGCAGGGCAAGCTCGGCGAGAAGCAGGCGGAGCTGGGCCGCCAGCAGGAGCGGCTGGGCAAGGAGGCGGAAACGAAGTTCCGCGCCCTGATCGAAAGCGCCATCCGCAGCGGCGCGGCGCAGGAGGTCGAGCGCTAGAGCTTCTTCCCTGGGAGCGCGCCGGCGCTCCCAGGTATCCTAGCCCCGATGGCGACCTACGCGATCGGCGACGTCCACGGCTGTTTCAAGACCCTCCAGAAGCTTCTCCGAAAGATCGACTTCGATCGCCGCCAGGACCGTCTCTGGCTGGTCGGCGACCTGGTCAACCGCGGCCCGCGCTCGCTCGCGGTGCTGCGCTGGGCCGTCGAGCAGGAGGACCGCCTCGTCGTCGTCCTCGGAAATCACGACCTCCATCTCCTGGCCCGGGCCGCGGGCGTTTCCTCGCCCAAGCGCCGCGACAGCCTCGAAGAGGTGCTCGGCGCGCCCGATCGGGACGATCTCGTCGGCTGGCTGCGCACCCGGCCCCTGTTCCATCGCGAGGGGGGCTTCACCCTGGTCCACGCCGGGCTCTTCCCGGAGTGGACCCTGCGCCAGGCCGGGGAGCTGGCGCGGGAGACCGAGGCTGTACTGCGCGACGGCAGCGCGCCCGGGCTGCTCGTCAGCTTCGAGCGCAAGTCCGACGAGCGCTGGGACGAAACCCTCCAGAATGGCCACCGCGCGCGGGTCGCCCTCGCCGCCTTCGCCCGGCTCCGCACCCTCCAGCCGGATGGCCGCATGTGCAGCTCCTTCAGCGGCCCGCCGAAGGAGGCCCCCGACGGCTGCCTGCCCTGGTTCGAGATGCCGGAGCGCCGCAGCCAGGGGGAGACCGTCATCTTCGGCCACTGGGCGGCCCTCGGCCTCTGCCTCCGGGAGGGCGTCGCCGCTCTGGACACCGGCTGTGCCTGGGGCCGCGAGCTGACCGCCCTCCGTCTCGAAGACGGCGAGCTCTTCCAGCAGAAGACGGTGGATTGATCCCATCCCCCCTCTCCCCAGCCCTCTCCCCCGTGCCGGGGGAGAGGGAGCTCCCTTCGCGGGTTAGAATGGCCATCATGAGCCGCCTCCCCGTCCTTTTGGTCCTTTACGTCCTTTTGGTCCTTTCCCCCGCCCGGGCCTCCGACCTGGGCCGCGTCGACTTCCCAACCTCCGGCAAGCCCGAGGCCCAGGCCCACTTCCTGCGCGGGGTGGCCGCCCTCCACAGCTTCTGGTACGACGAGGCGGCCGACGCCTTCCGCGATGCGCAGAAGGCCGATCCCGGCTTCGCCCTCGCGTACTGGGGCGAGGCGATGACCTACCACCACCCGATCTGGGAGGAGCAGGACCGCGAGGCCGCCAAGGCCGCCCTGGCGCGCGCCGGCACGGCCCCCACGGAGCGGGAGCGGGCCTGGATGGCCGCGGCGGAGGCGCTCTACGGCGAGGGGGAGAAGGCCGCGCGGAACCGCGCCTACTCGGAGGCCATGCGGGCCATCCACGAGCGCTGGCCAGACGACCTGGAGGCC
>DASUNJ010000511.1:0-3700 GCA_036277235.1 Thermoanaerobaculia bacterium
TCGCCCCCTCGGTCCTCGGCCACCGCGTCGTGCTGAAGCGCGCCGCCGGCGACCTCAACGCCACGCGCAAGGCGATCGAACGGGTGGTGGCAGGGACTCCGGTGCCGTTGTGACCCCTCACCCCCCTAACCCCCCTCTCCCATCGCACTCCCGCCCGGCCGGGAGAGGGGGGAACCTGCAAGGGGATTGGGTGGTGGCGCCCCTCTCCCGGGGGAAGGGTGTGCGATGGGAGAGGGGACGGGGGTGAGGGGCTCCCGCCGCCCGGTGCCCGAGGGCATCCGCATCACGACGGTGGGGCTGTGGTACGTCCTGCTCTCGATCGTGGTGGCGATCGCGGCCACCAACACCGGCAACAACTCGCTCTACATGGTCATGGCCATGGTCCTCTCCGTGCTGATCCTCTCCGGAGTGCTGTCGCGGGAGAACGTGCGCGGCCTGGAGATCGAGCTGCAGCCTCCGGGCGAGGTGTTCGCGAGCCGGCCGTTCTCCGTCGGCTTCACGCTCAAGAGCCGCGCCCGGCTGTTCCCGCGCTGGTTCCTGCTCTTCACCCTGTCGAAGTCGGGCCAGCCCATGCTCGTCCCCTTTCTTCCGAAACAGGGCCGGAGCGTCGGCAACCTCGAGATGATGATCCGCACGCGCGGCCATCACCCCTTCCCCCATGCCCACATCTCCAGCCTCTTCCCCTTCGGCTTCTTCCGCAAGGGCGTGCGCTACCCCGTGGACCTGGAGATCCTCGTCTTCCCCGAGATCTTCGAGGCCGCGGCGGCGAGGCATCCCGAGGCCGCTCACCAGATGGGGGAGGACGCCTCCCGGCGCGCCGGATGGGGGCACGGCCTCCATTCGCTGCGCCAGTTCCGCCAGGGGGACGATCCGCGGGGCATCCACTGGAAGCAGACTGCCCGCACCGGCAACCTCGTCTACATGGAGCGCGAGTCCGAGCAGAGCCGGCGGCTCGCGATCCTCTTCGACAACGGAGTGGGCGAGCTGGCCGACGACCAGGCCCGCGGACGCTTCGAGCGGCTGGTGAGCGAGGCGGCCACCGCGGCGCTGGATCATCTTTCCCGCGGCTATGAAGTGGAGCTGGTGACGCGCGACCTCGCCCTCCCCTTCGCGGGCGGAGCGCGGCAAAGGCTCGCCATTCTGGAGGCCCTGGCGCTGATCGAAGCGCAGCCGCCCGTCCCCGAGCCGCTCCTCTCCAGCGACCGGCGGGCGCAGCAGCTCCGGGTCCACCTCGATCCCGAGCCCGCGGCCTCTTTGAGGACCTCCGCGCGATGACCTTCGCGCGCCAGAAGCGGCTGCTTCTCGGGTTTCTCGCGCTGCTCGCGCCGATCCCGCTGCCGTTCAACGAAGTGGTGTCGTGGCCGGTGGTCGTGGCCTACCTCGTGGGCGTGCTCGTCTTTTTGCGGTGGGTGATGATGGACCGGCAGCGCTGGCTGCCCCTCTGGGCGCTGAACGTCCTCGGGCTGATCTACCTGCCCCCGGCCTTTCTGGACGTGCTCGTGGTCTCGCGCCGGCTGCTGCCGGCGGTGCTCCACCTGATCCTGTTCGCGCTGCTGGTCAAGCTCTTTTCCCTGACGCGGGAGCGGGACAAGTGGCAGGTGGCGATCGGCATCTTCTTCCTCTTCCTGGCCAGCATGGGCACGAGCGTACACCCCACGATCGTATTCTACCTGATCGCCTTCCTGGTGCTCTCGCTCGTCATGCTGACCCGCTTCGCGTTCCTGCACGTGCTGGCGGGCTTCGGCCGCGAGGACCCCGAGCTGGCGCGCATCCCGATGCGCGGGTTCCTGATTGCCTGCACCGTGCTGACGGTCGTGCTCTCCGTGCCGCTCTTCGCGTTCCTGCCGCGCGTGCCCTCGCCGTACATCGTCGGACGGGGGAGCGGCCTGGGGCAGACGATCGAGTCCTCGGGCTTCTCGGACGAGGTCAGCCTCGACTCGATAGGCAAGATCCGCAACAGCCAGGACGTGGCCCTGCGCCTGTTGGAGGAAGGGGCGGTCGATGTGGGCCGCGACATCCGTTTCAAGGCGGCGACCTACGATCTCTACCAGGGGGGGAGCTGGCGCCGCTCGCCCACGCGCATCTCGCTGGGGCGGAAGGCGTCGGGCATCTGGCTGGCCGAGGGCCGCACGCCGGAGCGCTGGGCGCGGATCTTCCTGGTGCCGATCAACAGCCCGAGCGTGCCGCTGCCGGTCGAGACGGTCGTCGTCGTGCCGCAGGCGAACAAACTGGGGCTCGACGAGGGGGGCGCGGTCTCCTTCCGCTTTCAGCCGCAGGAGCTGGTGGAGTACCGGGTGGGGATGGTGGACGAGCCGGTGATGACCGCCACGGAGCCTTCGGGCACGCCCTACGATCCGGCGCTCGACCTCGCGGGCGTGACGCCGCCGATCGCCGCCCTGGCCGCGCGGGTGATGGGCGGGGGCGCTCCGGCGGAGCGGGCACAGCGCCTGGAGGCCCACCTGGTCCAGGACTACGAGTACACGCAGGATTTCCGCGGACGCTCGGCGGAGAACCCCATCGAAGATTTCCTCTTCCGGTACAAGAGCGGCCAGTGCGAGTACTTCGCCTCGTCGATGGTGCTGCTGCTGCGCTCGCAGGGCATCCCGGCACGATTGGTGACCGGCTTCCTGGGCGGCGAGTACAACCCGTTCGAGGGTTATTACATCGTGCGCGACAGCAACGCCCACGCCTGGGTGGAAGCCTATGTGGAGGGCGAGGGCTGGCGCATCTTCGACCCGACTCCTCCCGCCGGGCGCCCGCTTGCCGAGGTCACGGGCGTCTCGCTGCTGATGAGGCAGGCCTGGGACTTCGTGGCCTTCCGCTGGGATCGTTACGTGCTGACCTTCGGCCTCTACGATCAGGTCCGCATCTTCACCGGGCTGCGTGAGATGTGGCGGGATTTCGTGAGCCGTTTCCAGCAGCCCGAGACGCGGGAGAAGACGCCCGCGGGCAGGCAGCAGCCGGTCGGCGGCGAGGAGGCCGCGGCGGGCGAACCCGGCCCGCGCATGCCGGAAATCCCTCTGCCGGCAGCTCTCGGGCTGACGCTTTTCGCGGCCGTGGCCTTCGCGCTCTACCTGCGTTTCAAGCCGCCGCTGACCGCGACCGAGGCCTATGCCCGATTGCGCCGCCGTCTCGGCCGCCGAGGCGAGCCGCTCGCCGAATCGGTGCCGCCGCTCGCCGTCGGACAGGAGATGTCCGCCCGCTATCCCGCCGCGGCCGAGCCCGCGGCCCGGATCATCGCCTTCTACCTCCGCGAGAGCTTCGGAGGCCACCCCCTCGAAGACGGCGAGCGCGAGGCCCTCGAAGCCGCTCTGGACGAGGCGGAGAAGGGGATGCGGAAGGCCGGGTAGGGCCGGTAGCACACCTTTTGCATCCTTCTCGATAGGTGAAACAACGGGAAGGAGGCTCCAATGAACAAAAAGGTAATTCTCGCTCTGGCCCTGGTCCTCGGGCTTGGGCTGTCCGATAGGGCCCTCGCCTGCACCTGCGCGCCGCCGCCCCCTCCGGCACAGGCCCGGGACGCGGCGGATTCCGTGTTCTCCGGAACGGTGCTCTCGGTCACCCCGGGGAAGAACGGCTTGGACGTCGAGATCCAGGTGGACAGGAGCTGGAAGAAGGCCCGTTGCGGGACGGTGGTGGTCCGGACCCCCTCCGACAGCGCGATGTGCGGCTATGGCTTCGAAGTGGGAAAGAGCTATCT
>DASUNJ010000512.1:0-6880 GCA_036277235.1 Thermoanaerobaculia bacterium
GGACAACTTCGATCACAAGGTCACGAAGAACTACACGCTCAAGGTGGACGGCAACCTTTCGATCGAGGTGATGGGCACGGTGACGATCAAGTCGATGAAGGACATGCTGCTCGATTCAAAGGCCAAGCTGACCGCCAAGGCTGTTGCCGACCTTGCCACGCAGGGATTGAACATCTCGAACAAGGCCACGGTCGACCTCAAGAACGAAGCGCTCAACGTGACGAACAAGGCCAGCGTGAACCTCAACAACGAGGGGACGATGGTGACCAGCAAGGCTTCCGCGATGCACAACGTGGAGGCCGGCGGGATTCTCACGGCCAAGGGCGCGCTCGTCAAGATCAATTGATCCCATCCCCCCTCTCCCCTCCCCGGATCTGCCGGTCACGGCAGGTTCATCGGGACCTTGAGCGCTTCCGCCGGCGGAGTCCAGGAGTCGTAGGCATAGATCACCTTGAGCTTCGCGGAGACCCTGAAGACCGACACATTCGTGCCGCCCATGCCGTCGTTCTTCCATTGCAGGTCACCGCGGACGGCGTTCACCACCTTGTCGTTGCGGAGGCAGCGGTACTTGTCGAGCCCCGGCGAGTTGTCCACGGTAGGCTTGTCGAGGCCTGTCTGAACGACGTGGCCGAAGCAGGTGAAGCCGGCGGGCGGTTCGGGCTTCCAGATGGATCCTTCGTTCGAGGTTCCATTGTCATCCCAGATCCGGGTGTAGTCGGCCGGTGCCTTGAGCCATGGATCGCTCGGGTTTTCGTTGTCGACCCGGATCACGGTCACAAACTCGGCAGGCTGGTCGTCGGAAGGCGTGCTGTCGGTTGAAGCGAGCCAATAATCACCCAGAATGAAGAATCCTGCGGACGGAACGGGCCGGTGGAAAGAGCCCGTCTGCGTGGCGCCCGTACCTTCGGTGTTCCAGACCGGTTGGTAGTTCGGGGTCGTGCCGAACACGATCGTCGGGGTTTGCGGTACCGGGACGCCCTTGTAGTGGACCGGATCGTCGTCGGCAAGCGACGGACCGCAGGTAGGCGTGGGGGTTGCCGTGACCGTGCCGACGCTGCTGTACTGTCCAAGCTCCGCGGTGCCGGTCGCCGGGCAGGTCATCTCCTCCGCGGGTTGCAGGACGGTCTTGGGGCAGAGCGGCACCACGCCCTTGCTGTCCGTGACCGCCACGTTGGCAAGGGCCATTTTGCCGGTATTTTTGACCTTGTAATTCCACGTGATGGAATCGCCTGCCGTGAAGGTGGGTCCCGAAGGCGCGTCGGCATCCTCCGTTCCCACGAACGTTTCGATGCTGATCCCGGCATCCTGCGTTCCCGTGTAGTTGGCGGGATCGTCATCGGTCGCGGTCTGGTTGGAGATGTTGCCGGTCACCGTCGCCGTGGAGGGGCGCGGTCCGCACCCCGCGGTGCTCGAGGCGGTGCAGGTCATGACCTCGCCGGCCGCCAGCGTGGTCTTGCTGGCGCAGTTCACCAGCAGGGCGCTGAAGTCCGTGACGTGGATGTTGATCAGATCGAAGTCGCCCGAGTTGGTGATCACGTATTCCCGCGCCAAGGGCTCTCCGGCGATGAGCGAGGCGCCGGCCGGCGAGTCGTCCGGCTTGCCGTTCGTCGTCGTCTCGATTCGAAGGCTCGGTCTTTTCCCGAGATAGTGGCTGGTGTCGGAGTCCTCCTCCAGCGTGCCAAACGGCGTCTGCGCGGTGGCCGTCCCGACGTTCGTGTAATCGACCGCGAGGACCGTGCCGCTGGCGGTGCAGGTCATCGACTCGCCCGCCTTCAGCTCGGTTTTCGGGCAGGTCACGGCGACGCCCTTGCTGTCGCTGACCGCGATCTCGGAGAGCAGCGCCTTGCCGGCGTTCCTGACCACGTAGGTCCATTGCACGGCGCTGCCCACGAGGAGGACAGGGTCGGCTGGGGTCCCGGCGTTCGGCTGGCCGCTCGTGAGCGTCTCGATGTCGATCGCCGCGAACAGCGTGCCGAAGTAGTGGCTCGCGTCCTGGGCGGAGACCTGGGCGCCGCAGGGGGGATCGGCGGTCACGGTGCCGACGTTGCGGAACTGTCCTTCGACTGCCGTTCCGGACGCCTTGCACTCCTTGCTTTCGAGGGGGGCGAGCGATGTGAACAGGCATTCCACCGGCGCTCCCTGGTCGTCGACGACCCGCACATTGGTGAGCGCGACGTTGCCCAGGTTGGTGACCTTGTAGGTCCAATCCAGGCTCGTGCCTTCCTCGATGTTCGGTCCCTTCGGCGAATCGGCGTTGTTGCCGTCTACGGCCGTCTCGATGTCGACCCTGGCGGAGAATGAGCCCGTGTAATAGCTGGGATCGACCGCCATGACGAGGTCGCCGTTGGGGGCCTGGCCGCTGGCGGTGCCTTGGTTGCCGAACTGGCAGGCTTGGGCGGCCGTCGCGCTCGACGTGCAGGTCACCGCCTGACCCGGCTGGAGGTTTTTCTGCGGGCAGGCCACGATCGCGCCGTAGCTGTCGATGACCTTGACGTCGCTCAGCGGGAACTGGCCGGTGTTGGTCACCACGTAGCTCCAGGAGACCGGGTTGCCGACCGGGATCGTCGGGCCTGGCGGCAGGTTGGCGTCCTGCCCCAGGACGAGCGTCCGGATGCGGATCCCGGGATCGCCGACGCCTTTGTAATGGCTCGGGTCGTCGTCGCGCACCGGATCGCCGCAGGGCGGTTTGGCCGTCACCTTGCCCAGGTTGCTGAAGTCGCCGGAGATCGCGGTGCCCGTGGCGGTGCAGGCGAGGGTCTCGCCGGGGCGCAGGTCGGTCCGCGGGCAGGTCGCGGTCGTGCCCCGGCTGTCGGTGACGGTAATGTCGGAGAGCGCCACCTTGCCGGTGTTGGTCAGCGTGAAGATCCACTGCACGGTCGTGCCGATCGGCACCGAGGGACCCGGCGGCAGGTCGGCGTCGTTGCCGTTGATGGAGGTCTTGATCAGGATCGAGGCCTCGGCCTGGCCGAAGTAGTGGGCCGGATTGCTCGCCGCGACCTGGGTGCCGTCCGGAGTCTGGCCGGTGACCGAGGCGAAGGCGGCGTTCTGGCAGGAGCTCGCCACTCCGCGCGCGATGCAGGTCATGGCCTCTCCGGCGGTCAGGCCAGCCTTCGGGCAGCTCACGGCCGTGCCTTTGTCGTCGGAGACGGCGAGGCCGTTCAACGGGAACTTGCCGCTGTTGGTGACGACGTACTCCCAGGTGACCGGGCTGCCCACCGGCACCGAAGGGCCGGGGGCGACGTCCGCGTCGAAGCCGTTGACGAGCGCGCGGAGCTGGACGTTCTTGTCGCTCTCGCCGAAGTAGTGGCTCGGGTCGGAGTCGGAGATCTCGCCGCAGGCCGTGCTCGCGGTGACGGTCGCGACATTGCCGAACTGTCCGGCCGCGGCGACGCCGGCCGCCTCGCAGGTCATGGCTTCGCCGGGGTCGAGGCTGTCGCTCGGGCAGGCCACCGCCGCGCCGTGGTCGTCGGACACCCGCACCGCGAGCAGGCGCAGCTTGCCGGTGTTGGTGACGAGATAGGTCCAGGAGACCGGCGAGCCGGCCAGCACGGAGGGTCCGGTCGGCACGTTCGCATCCATCCCGTTGGTGGAGGTCACGATTTCGATCGCGGCGCCGTCCTCGCCGAAGTAATGGCCCGGGTCCCGCGCCGTCACGGTGCTCCCCCCCTTCTTCCCTTTCCTGGTCCTGGCGGTGACGGTGCCGACGTTGCGCTGCTGGCAGGCCTGCGCCGTTGTACTGGCCGTGCAGGTCAGGGACTGGCCCGGGTTGAGGGTTCCCTTGGGGCAGGCCGCCGCGATCCCCTGCTCGCCCCGGACCGAGACCTGGGTCAGGGGCTCGGATCCGGAGTTGGTGACCCGGTAGCTCCAGTGGACGGTCGATCCGATCGGGACCGCCGGGCCGGGCGGCGAGATCGCGCGCTGGCCGTTGACGAGGGTCTCGATCTGGACCGCGGTCTTGGGTCCCGGCCCCGGCCCCGGATTGTCGGTCTGCACGCAGGAGGTCTCGAACAGGGGGCCGCCGGCGGAATCCTGGATCACGGCGACGGAGGCTTCCGCGGTGGCGATCTCGATCCGGCCGAGCGGCTCGGTCAGTCCCAGCTCGGCGACCGGGACCTGCTCGGCGGGCAGGAGCTGGAACGACTGGTTCCGCAGGAGCCTGCCGTCCGGCTCGTAGACCCAGACGTCGATCTGCCGCCCGCGGTCGACGGGGGCCGGAGCCGGCAGGATCTGCCCGGCGAGGTCGCGCCAGACGACCACCCGGGCTTCGGCGAGGCCGGTCCCCGAAAGGTGGCGCAGGTTGTGGCGGTTGCAGACCTCCTTCGTGGTGGCCTTGTCGATGTCGACGAGGTCGTGCCCGCGCGCCGGGCCCTGCTCGGGATCGACGAGGAAGCCCTCGCCGCGCAACGCGTCGGGCTTCGCGCCTTTCTTGCCGCCGGTGCGCAGAGTGCGGAGCGTGAGGTAGCCGGTGGCGCGCCCGAGGGCGACGTCGGTCGCATGGTAGAGGCCGTCGGCAGGCGAGGGCTGGCCGCTGAGCATGGCCTGCACGCGCAGCATTTCGCCCGCGGTCAGCGACTTGCCCGGGAGGTGCCCTTCGACGATCCAGGCGCGGAGGTCGGCCGTCAAGACCTCGCCGGGCTTCAGCCGGATCTGCGTGCTGATGGCCGCAAGTCCCCAGTTCGTGTAGAGAGCGGCGGCGACGTCCACCTGCTTGTCGAGCGAATTGACGACCGCGAAGACCGTGGTCGCCTCACCGCCTTCGAGATCGACCTCGAAATAGGGCAGAAGCAGGTCCGAGGACGGCTTGGGCTGCGCTCCCAGAAGTCCCGCGACGAAAACCAGACCGAGCCAGCACACGACCGCCCTCCTGAACATGAGCACTCCCCCTTTGTGAAGAAAGTGGTGGAAGAGAGGCCGGAATTGCAGGCGGGAAAGATCAAGGACCAAAAGGACGTCAAGGACCCAAAGGACAAAAACCGGTCCTTGATGTCCTTTACGTCCTTTGAGTCCTTTTGGTCCTTTGCTTCTTTTTACCCCCCGATCAGCACCGTCACGCACCCCGGCGGCAGAATCTTTCCGGTAGGCCCGGGAATCGGGGCCACGCAGGCCGGGTGGCTCGTCATGTCGCCGGCCCGGGCCGCGGGCATGTTGCCGATCAGCACGGTGAAGGAGCCGAGCGCGATCATCGCCGGGCCGCCCGGAACGCAGCCGGCGGGGATGCAGGGAGTGGTGGTGTCGGTGGCCCTCGCGGCCGGCATGTTGCCGATCAGCACGGTGGGCTGCCCCTTGATGATCGTTTGCGGCAGGGGAGCGTGGGGCTGCGGCGTCGGCACCGGCGCCGGTGGATGGATCGGCGCGTGGCAGTGCGGCGCGTCGTTCAGGACCATGTCGCCCATGCGGGCCGCGGGCTTCGACATTGAGATCTCCCGTGCGCTGCTATTTTGCGGCTCGTTTCCCCACCCAGATAGAGAGTGGCCCCTCCGGATGAGGAATTGCTGGGAATTGCGAAATGAGCGAAGAGAAAACAGAGCTGATCGTCTATGGCGAGCGGGGGCAGGTCCTGCGCCGGCAATCCTTGCTGGACGGCCAGCCCGACGGCGAGTGGACCGCCTGGGATGAGGACGGCTGGATCGCCGAGCGCGGCCGGTTCCAGGCCGGCCTCCTCGAAGGCGAGCTGCAGCGTTTCGACAGCGAGGGCCGGACCGAGGCCGCGCTCTCCTACCGCGCCGGCAAGCTAGACGGCGAGGCCTTCTTCTACGACGCCGGCCGGCTCCAGATGAAGATCGCCTACCGCGGCGGATTGCAGGACGGCGAGACGGTGATCTTCGGCGAGAGCGGCCTCCCCACGGCGCAGTCGACTTTCCGTGCGGGACGCCTGCACGGCCTTTCGTCCTGGTACCGGCCCGACGGCTCCCTGATGCGCACCTCCGAGCACGCCGACGGCGAGCTCGACGGCGAGACCATCGAATACGACGAGAAGGGAAAGGCCGTGGAGCGGGCTCTCTTCCGCCGCGGGAAACCGGCGCGGTGAAGCACTCCATGATCACTTGGCGTCTGCACCGCAAGGGCGCGATCCTCGTCTGCATCGGCGCGGTGCTGATGGGGTTCCTGATGTTCGCGGCGGGCTATCTCACGGCGATTCGCCGTCTCGCTCCGCCCGCTGCAATCACTTCTGCGATACCCGCCGCCGAGCCCGCTTCGAAAAAGGACACGAAGGAAAAGCAAGAATCGGCCGAGAAGCCCCACATAGAGGATGAGGCCTTCACATTGCGCGTGGGAGCGTTCGCGGACGAGGCCGATGCCAAAGCCTTCGTCCAGGAGATGACGGCACGCGGTCACAAACCCGTGGTGGCACCGGTGGCTCAGAACGGAATCGTGCTCCACATGGTGCTGATCGGACGCTACGCAGGCCGCGACGCGGCGGCCGCGGCGGCCGCGGAGCTGAAACGAAAAGAAGGCATTTCTTCGGCCGTGGTTCCTGCCGCGCCCGCCGGCTGAAGTCAACTGAGATCGAACGATGAAGGATGAGACTTCGATGCGACGAACGGTTCTCTCGATCCTGGCCGTGCTCGGGCTCCTCGCCGGAGCCTGCGACTCGGGCAATCCGGTGGCTCCCAAGGCGCCGGAGACGCCGACGGGCTCGACCGATCTGGTCGTGGTCGTGACTTCGGACCGGGGCCAGCTCGAGGCCGGCTCCACGCAGCCCGCGACGCTCACCGTCACGGCGCTCAACGCGGCCGAGGACACCGAGGTCGTGCTCAGCACCAGCCTCGGCAGCTTCGAGGCTGACCCTACGGTCCAGCTCTTCAGGACGAAGCTCAAGAACGGCGCCGCGACGGTGCGGTTCTTCCCCGGCGTCGCGCCGGGCACCGCGAACTTCCTG
>DASUNJ010000513.1:0-11120 GCA_036277235.1 Thermoanaerobaculia bacterium
GGGCCGCCTGCGAATCGTCGGGATCGCGCCGGCGCACCGTCTCCAGCGCCTCCTGGGCGGTGGCGAGCGCCGCGGGGTCCTGGGCGGAGAGGTCGAGGTAGACCTCGCCCACGGCGCGCAGCACGTCGAGATTCTCCGGCGCGAGCTGCCGCGCCTTGCCCAGCGTCTCGGCGGCGCGCTGGAGATATTCCTCGCGGACGCCCGGAGCGCGCGAGTACTGCGCCAGTCGCGCCAGGAGCTGGCCGTGCTCCAGCCGCACGTAGGTCGAGTCGGGAGCCAGCCGCTCCGCCTCCTGGTAGGCGGTGAGCGCCTCGGGCAGCGAGCCCTCCACCGACAGCAGCTTGGCCAGCGCAAACTGATATGCTGCCGTCGATTGAGGCTCCGACAGGGAAGCGGGCGGAGGAGGGCTCACCGGCTGCGGCATCTGCGCAGCCAGCGCACGGCAGGACAGCAGGACGATCGGGAGCGCGATAGAAAAACCCTTCACAGCACGCAGGATATCAGCGGCGCGAGCCGCTTTACAAGGCCGCCGGGCCGCCTCTATAATGACGCCTTCTCAGTTAAGTTGCCTAAGATGAATGGGTTAGAAGCAAGCGGGGCGAAGAGAGGATAGCGCAGGTTTTTACGCATGGGCAAGCTCGGACAGCTCCTCGTGGCGCGCGGCTGGATCACGGTCCAGCAGCTCACCCGTGCCTTGACGACCCAGCAGGTGGTCGGCGGCCGCCTCGGCACCTGCCTCCTCGAGATGGATTCCATCAGCGAGGACAACCTCCTCAAGGGCCTTTCGGAGCAGCACGGCGTGCCCACGGTCAGCCTGGACGACCTGCGCGGCATTCCCGACGAGGTGATCGCCCTGCTCCCGGACAAGCTCGCCCGCCGCTGCCGCGCCGTCCCCTTCCGGGTCGTGGGCACCCGCCTGGACGTGGCCATGCTCGAGCCGCGCAATCTCGCCCTCCAGGACGAGATCGCCTTCGCCTCGGGCAAGCGGGTCATGGTCCACGTGGCCCACGAGCTGCGGATCGTGGAGGCGCTGGAGCGCTACTACCGCGAGGAGGCCTCGTCGCGCTACAGCATGCTGGCGGAGCGCCTGAACCGCGCCCGCTACTTCTGGGAGCGCGACAAGAAGCCCGAGCCGCCGAAAGCCGCGGACGAGCTGGGCCGGCTGCCGCCGATGGCCCGGCCGGCGCCCCAGCGGCCCGCGCACCCGGCACCCCCGGCGCCGGCCGCGGCTCCCGCCCCCGCTCCGGCGCCCCGGCGGCCGTCGATCCAGACCGTCGCGATGACCGAGGAGGAGCGCACCGCGCTGGGCAGCCTTGCCAAGCCCGCGCCGCCCGCGGCCCCGGCGGCATCCTTCCAGGCTGCCGCGCCGGCTGCCCCGCCGGCCATGGCGCCGTCCCTTCCCACGCTGGCCTCGATCGACGAGGTGGAAGCGGCGTTCACCCGCACCCACGAACGCGAGGAGGTGGCGCGGATCGCGCTGAGCTTCCTCGCCCGCAACTATCGCCGCGCGGCCCTGTTCCAGGTTGCCAAGGACAAGGTCTCCGCCTGGATGGGCCAGGGCGAGCTCGACCTCCCGATCTTTCAGAAGTTCTCCATCAGCCTCGATCAGCCGTCCCTGTTCCTGAACCTGCGCAACGGGAGCAGCCTGCACTTCGGTCCCCTGCCTCCAATGCCGGCCCACCGGGAGCTCGCCCGCGCCTGGGGCGGCGAGCTGCCCAGGGACGCCGTGGCGCTGCCGGTGCGCATCAACGACCGGGTCGTGGCCGTGCTGTACGCGGACGGCGGGCTCAAGGCGGCCAAGAGTGTCGCCGGCATGGGTGGGATCGACCTCCCCCACCTGCAGCGCCTCGCCGTCGCAACCGGCGCGGCCCTGGAGCGTTGTATCCTTCATCGGAAACGCGCCGAGGCGAAGTCGTGAAAGGTTTTGTTTCGTTGACACGTGTAGGACCCATTGCTAGACTCTGCGCCGCTTCGGAGCACTCATGATCAAGTCGGACATCGTAGACCGCGTTGCGGAGATCACGGACGTACCCCGGGTGAAAGCCGCCCAGGCCGTGGACACCATCATCGACGCCATGAAGGACGCGCTCTGCGACGGCAAGCGCATCGAGCTCCGCGGCTTCGGCGTCTTTCAGGTGCGCGACCGCAAGAAGGGCGTGGGGCGCAACCCCAAGACCGGCGTCGAGGTGGCGATCTCCCCCGGCAAGACGGTCCGATTCAAGCCCGGCAAGGATCTGAAGAATCTCTGAGACAGGCGGGTTCCGACCTCCCGGTCCGGCGCTGGTGCCCGAGCTGCTGCCCTCGCACGGCTACGCCCCCGCCTCCTGGACACCGCCCCCGCCGCCATATCAGCCGCGCTGGTTCCTGGCCTTCACCCTCTTCCTCCTGACTTTTCTCTGCACCACGACCCTCGGACCGGTCTTCTGGGCGATGACCCGGACCGACGTCCTCACTCCCCACGAGCCGCTCCTCACTCCCACGCTGGCGGCGGCCGTCTGGACCGATCCCGAGATGCTCAGGCTCGGCCTCTCCTTCTCGGTTCCAGCCCTGCTGATCCTGCTCGCGCACGAGCTGGGGCATTATGTGGCCTGCCGGCGCTACCGCCTGTCCGCGACGCTGCCCTACTTCATTCCGCTCCCGACCATGCTGGGGACGCTCGGCGCGTTCATCCGCATCCGCGCTCCGCTGCGCGACCGCCGGGAGCTGTTCGACGTGGGCGTCGCCGGCCCGATCGCCGGCTTCGTGATGCTGATCCCGTTCCTGCTCTATGGAGTCGTCCACTCCGAGCCCGCGCAACTGCAGCTCCGTCCGGGCGAGATCATCTTTCTGCCCGGGGAGAGCCTGGCCATCGGCCTGGTAGGGCGGATCTTCCACGGACCTCTGGGGGATGGGATGGTCCTGAACCTCCACCCCTTCGCCCTGGCGGCCTGGTTCGGGCTCCTGGCCACCTCGATCAACCTCATCCCCCTCGGGCAGCTCGACGGCGGGCACATCCTGTACGCCCTGTCCAGGCGCTGGCAGCGGCGGCTGGCCCCGCTGGTCTGGCTCGGTCTCACGGCGGCCGGGTTCCTCTGGCCGGGATGGTGGGTCTGGTGCGTGCTGTCGCTCGTGTTCGGCATCTTCCATCCCCGGCTCCAGAGCGAGACCCTGCCGCTCACCCGGGGCCGCAAGCTCCTGGCCGCCGCGGCCCTTGCGATCCTCATTCTCTCGTTCATGCCGCGCGGCCTCGCCCAGGTGGGAGCTTTTGAGGTGCCGACGCCGACCGGTGATTGGGTTCAGAATTCCACGATGAAGGTCACCGGCCCGTCGTTGACAAGCGACACCTCCATGTAGGCTCGGAACCGGCCCGTCTCGACGCGGAATCCTCGTCCGCGGAGCTCTTCCACCAGCTTTTCGATGAGCGGCGCGGCCTCTTCAGGGGAAGCTGCGTTGTCGAAGGATGGTCTTCGCCCGCGGGCGAGCGATCCTGCCAGGGTGAACTGGGAGACCACCAGGAAGGCACCTCCGGCCGCCGCCGTGTCGAGGTTCATCTTCCCGGCCTCGTCCTCGAATACCCGCAGGCCGGCCAGCTTCTCCGCGGCGGCCCGAACTTTCTCGATTCCGTCCCCCCGCTCTACGCCCACAAGGATCAGCAGGCCCCTGCCGATCTCACCCACGATCTTCCCCTCGATCCGCACCGCCGCCGAGCTCACTCTCTGAATGACCAGTCGCATCTTCCCGCCCCTTTTTCTCCGTCTTGCGGACCTCCCCGGCCAGCCGGCGTGTGATAGCGTAGCCGGTCAAAATCGGGGAGGATTCTGAGCATGTTGAACAAAGTCATCCTGATCGGCAACCTCGGCAAGGACCCCGAGGTGCGGTCCCTGCCGTCGGGGCAGCCGGTCGCGACCTGGACGATGGCCACGAGCCGGCGCTGGCGCGACAAGAACGGGCAGAAGCAGGAGCAGACCGAGTGGCACCAGATCGTCTGCTTTGGCAAGCAGGCGGAGATCGCCGGCCAGTACCTGCAGAAGGGCAAGCAGATCTACGTCGAGGGCCGCATCCAGACCCGCTCCTGGGAGGACCGGAACAGCGGCGAGAAGAAGTACCGCACCGAGATCGTCTGCGACAACTTCCAGATGCTCGGCCAGCGCGGCGGCGACTTCGAAGGCTCCGACCGCCAGGCCGCCCAGGCGGGTCCCACCTATGACGAGGGGAGCTACGGCGGCGGCGGTGGCGGCGGGGACATCGAGGACGACGACATCCCGTTCTGAGCACAAAAGGAGGCCCCTCATGGCTGGATATGTCCATCGCTCCCTCTTCTTCTGGGCTTTGGCTTTCAGCCATCCCCTCCTTGCAGCGACTCCGTGGACCTGGGCCGGCCCCGACGGCGGCGAGGTCCTCTCTCTCGCGCTGCAGCCGAACAGCTCCACGGTCCTCTATGCCGGCGGCAGGGCGGGTCTGTTCAAGAGCGTCGACGGCGGCGCCGAGTGGCAGCTCCTCGTCGAGGGGCCGGCCGCATCCGTGCTCGCCATCGGAGTCGACCCCGCCGACACGTCCACGGTGTATGCCGGGCTGCGGTCCCAGGGCCTGCTCAAGAGCACCGACGGCGGCGCGCACTGGACCGACGCCGGGCAGGGCCTTCCCGACCTGCCGTTCGGTCTGAGCGTCTACTCGCTGGCGGTGAGGGGCGGCGCGGTCTACGCCGGCACCGACCTCGGCGCGTACCGGAGCGTCAACGGCGGCGCCTCCTGGCAGGCCCTCGGCGAGGGGCTGCCGGCGAGCCGCGTCCTGTCCCTGGAGATCGATCCGTCCCAGCCGGCGACGATCTATGCCGGCCTCGACAATCAAGGGCTCTTCCGGAGCACCGACGGCGGCGCTCATTGGGCTCCCGCCGGCAACTTCGCCTTCGCCGTCGGCAACGCGCAAGTCGTCGAGGTTTCTCCCGTCTCGTCCGCGATCGTCTATGCCGGCTCAATCTACGGATTTGCCCGCAGCGCCGATGCCGGAGCCTCCTGGACCCTGTCCCAGGCTACGGGCGGAGTGCACGACCTGGCCGTCCATCCCACGCTCTCCGGCACCGTCTACGCCGCCAGTAGCAACGGGGTGTTCAAGAGCACGGACGGGGGTGCGACCTGGGCGAACATGAGCCAGGGTTTGACCGACCCGAGGGTGCTGGCCCTGGCGATCGATCCGGCCGCCCCCGGGAAGCTGTGGGCCGGAACGAACCACGATTTCAATCTGGGCGGCGTGTTCCAGACCACCGACGCCGCCGCGCATTGGACCTGGCGCAGCCGCGGCCTCTCCGGCGGCGACGTCGTCTCTCTTGCGTTCGATGCGCAGACCCCGGGCACCCTCTTCGCCGCCCTCGCCTTCCAGGGCCTCGCCCGCAGCCGGGACCAGGGGCGGACCTGGACGGCGTTGCCGGTCCCCCCGGGATTCATCCTGGAGGTGAAGGTCGATCCCGAGACGCCGTCGGTCGTATACGCCACGACCACCGGCAACGGACCGCTGCTCAAGAGCACCGACGGCGGCGACACCTGGGCTTCCTTCGGAACCTTTCCCGGCTTTCTCCCTGTGCTCTATGAGCTGGAGATCGACCGCGTCAACCCGAACGTCTTCTACGGTGGCGGCGACGACGGCTTCTACAAGAGCACCGACCGCGGCGCGACCTGGGTCCAGAGCCCGTCGTTCCGGGACGACTTCCTCCCCATGCAGATCGAGATCGCGCCCTCCTCGCCGGCCACCCTGTATTCGGTCGCGGTGGAAGAGGTGATCGGCTCGCCGTCATTTACCCGCAACCGCCTGTTCCGGAGCACGGACGCGGGCCAGACCTGGGAGCTTCTCAACCCTCCCCATGAGCCTGCCCGCCTGGCGATCAGCCCCTCGGATGCCAGGACCGTGTACATCGCCACTCTCAGGGATGGGATCTTCCGCACGAAAAACGGCGGCAACACGTGGGAGCCGGTGGGCAGCCAGCTTCCGCTGGCGGCCACGGTGGCGATCGCGCCGGGATCGCCCGAGACGCTCTACACCGCCGTGCCCGACCAGGGCGTCTTCGCGAGCACGGATGGCGGCGCGTCCTGGACGCCGGTGGGCGAGGGCCTGGAGGGTCTCTCCTTCACCGGCTTCATCGCTCTCGACCCGCACGATCCCGACAGGCTCTGGACCGGCGTGGGCAAGCGCGGTCTCGCCACGCTCGTGGAAGAGGATGTCTGCGAGCCCGGGCCGACGACGCTCTGTCTCCGGGGAGGACGCTTCCGTGTCGAGGCCGCCTGGAAGGACTTCGAGGGGAACGCGGGCGTCGGCCGAGCCGTGCCCCTGAACGGCGAAACCGGAGCGCTCTGGTTCTTCCAGGAGGACAACCTCGAGCTGGTGGTCAAGGTGCTGGACGGCCGCGGCCTCAACGGGAGGTTCTGGGTGTTTGCCGCCTCGCTGACCAGCGTGGAGTTCACCCTCACCGTGACGGACACGGAGACCGGCAGGCAGAAGGTCTACAACAACCCGCCGGGGCACATGGCGAGCTTCGGCGATACAGGGACGTTTTAAAGGACAACAAGGACTTCAAGGACCTGAAGGACGAGAAAACAAGCGTCCTTGCTGTCCTTTGAGTCCTTTAGGTCCTTTTGGTCCTTCTCACGCGTACAGCTTCTCGATCTCGTCCGCGTACTTCTGGTAGATCACCCGCCGCTTGAGCTTCATCGTGGGGGTGAGCTCGCCCCCCTCGATGCTCAGCTCTTCGGGGAGGATGATGAAGCGCTTGATGGTCTCGTAGCGCGCCAGGGTCTTGTTGACCTCCTCCACCTGCCGCTCCAGGTGCTGGTGGAAAACGGCGCAGGTTGCCAGGTCCTTCGGCTCGCGCACGGGGCTGCCCGCGGCCTCGGCCTCGGCGGCTGCTCTGAGCGGATCGAGCGTGACCAGGGCCGCCAGGTAGTTGCGGCGGTCGCCCACCACCACAACCTGGGAGACCACGGGGATCTGCTTGAGCTTGCTCTCCAGGATCTGCGGGCCGATGTTCTTGCCGCCCGAGGTGATGAGCAGCTCCTTCTTGCGGTCGGTGATGCGCAGGAAGCCTTCCGCGTCGATCTCGCCGATGTCGCCCGAGTGGAGCCAGCCGTCGCTGTCCACCGTCTCCTGGGTGGCCGCCTCGTTTTTGTAATACCCCGGGAAGACGTGGGGGCCGCGCATCATGACCTCGCCGTCCTCGGCCGTCTTGATTTCGGTGCCCTCGATGGCGAGACCCACCTTGCCCAGGCGGTAGCGGTCCGGATAGGAGAAGGTTGCCGGGCCGGTGCACTCGCTCATCCCGTAGACCTCCAGGATCGGGATGCCGAGGCTGACGAAGAAGCGCAGCGTCTCGACCGAGATCGGCGCGGTCGAGGTGGAGCAGACGCGCGCCCGGTCGAGCCCCAGCCGCTCCCGCACCTTGGAGAAGACCAGCTTGTGGGCGAGCCCGTAGAGGAACGGCTTGCCGCGCCCGGCCTGCACGGCATCCTCCCCTTGGAGACCCACGCCGCGCGCCCAGGCCGAGATCTTCTTCTTGAGCGGCGGGTTCGCCGCCCCGGCGGCCATGATGGCGGCCTGCATCTTCTCCCACACGCGGGGCACGGCGAAGAAGAAGTGCGGCCGCACCTCGCGCAGGTTCTCGCCCAGCTTGTCCAGGCTCTCGGCGAACCAGGAGCAGCCCCCCATCGCCATCGGCGAATGGAGGGAGACCACCTGCTCGGCGATGTGGCTGAGCGGCAGGTAGCTGATCAGGTCGTCGTCCGGATTGACGCCGTACGCCTCGGCGACCCGGCGCGCCGTCCAGGTGACGTTGTGATGGGTGAGCATGACCGCCTTGGGCGGGCCGGTGGTGCCGGAGGTGTAGATCAGGGTGCAGACGTCCTCGGGCTTCTGGGCGTCCAGGCGGGCCTGCAGATCGCTCTCTGGAACTCCCTTGGCGAGCTCCAGGAGCTGCTTCCAGGAAGTGGTCCCTTCGTGCTCGCCTTCCATGAGGACGATGGCCTTGAGGGCCGGCAGGCGGTCGCGGATGGCGAGGAAGGCTTCCAGGTAGCGCGCGTTCTCCAGCACGGCCACCGTGGCCCCGGCGTGCTCCGAGATGTACTGGCACTGCTCGGGGGTGCTGGTGACGTAGATGCCGGCGGGCAGCGCGCCGGCCAGGATGGCTCCCATGTCCGCCAGGAACCACTCGGGCCGGTTGTAGCCCATGATCACCACGCCCTCGCGCGGCTGGAGGCCGAGGCTCATAAAGCCGCGGGCGGCGAGCCTCGACTGGTCGCGGTACTCCTTCCAGGTGGTGGCCTGCCAGCGGCCGTCGCGCTTGACGCGCATCGCCGGACGGTCGGCGTGCGCGCCGGCCCTCCGCTCCAGAACCTCGAACACGGTTTCAGCCATGGGGCCTCCTCGAATGATCGAACTGTACCACTAGGCTTCGGGTATCTACGCCTCGGCCAGGGGCGCCTGCATCTGCTCGAACGCCTGCCTGACGTTTTCCAGGCGCTCGCCCTGCTTGCCCTCGCGCATGAGGTTGATGTAGTCGCGGGCGGAGCGCAGGGTGCGCAGGCGCTGGCGGTAGACCTCCAGCCGGCGGCGGGCCTGGGCACGCCTCTCCTCGAGCTGCGGGTCCTCCAGGCGCGCCACGACGTCGGGCAGCGCCTGCAGCGTGTGGCAGAGGAGCAGCACGTCGCAGCCCGCCGCGAAAGCCAGGACCGAGCGCTCGGCCAGGTCACCCCAGTCATCCAGCGCCTTCATCTCCAGGTCGTCGCTGAAGCAGAGGCCGTCGAACTGGAGACGGCCGCGCAGCACGCCGCCGATGATCGCCGGCGACAGGGTCGCGGGCCGCTGCTCGGCATCGTAGGCGGGATAGATGGCATGGCTCACCATGACCGAGCCCGCGAGCCGCGCCAGGGCGTCGAAGGGATCGAGGTCCGCCTGCAGGACGACGGAGGGGAGATAGACGCAGGCGAGCTTGAAGTGGGTGTCCGCGGCGGCGCCGCCCAGTCCGGGGAAGTGCTTCAGCGAGCCGCCTGCCCCGCCCATGTGCAGGCCGCGCAGGAACGCCCGGGCACGCGGGATGATCTCGCCCGGGGTGGCCCCCAGGTAGCGGCCATCGAGGGCGTTGTCGGTCTCGTTGCGGTCGAGGTCCACCACCGGCGCGAAGTCCACGTCGAGATCGAAGAGGCGCAGCGACTGGGCGATCCAGAGCCCGGCCTGGAGCGACAGGCTCGTCGGCCTCCGGCGCAGCAGCTCCGCGGACGGGGCCGGCGCAACGACGTCCTTGAGGCGGTCCACCTTCCCGCCCTCGGCGTCGATGGCCATGACCGCGTTGGGAACGACGGCGCGGATGGCGCGCACCAGCTCACCGAGCTGCTCGACGGCCTGGATGTTGCGCTTGAAGAGGACGATCCCGCCGGGCTGATGCTCGGCGAGCAACGCGGCCGAGGCGGAATCCAGCTCGGTCCCAGGGATTCCTACGAAGACATGCTCGGCGGCGCTCATGATGGATCGGGGCCCCCCTCGTGCCCCTGCTCGCTAGATCAGGCGAGCCGTGATTTTAGACTATGGAGGAGGTTCAATGCTGCTATGGGGGTCAAGCGCTCCACATCCAAGTCTTTGAGGATCGACGCAACCACCTGTTCGGGCGGCGCGAACAGGGTGAGCTGCGCCGGCTGATCGCTCTCCGGGGCACTGCTCCCCTGGGCAAGGCGCGGCTTGCCCGAGGGATCGTACTCGTGCGCCTCCAGGTTGGCGAGGATCTCCCCCGCCCGCTCGATGACCTGGGGCGGCAATCCGGCCAGCCGCGCCACGTGCAGGCCGTAGGACTTGTCCGCCGCCCCGGGCACCACGCGGCGCAGGAAGACGATCCGCTCGTCCCACTCCTTGACCGCCATGGTGCGGTTCACCACCCGCGGCAGCAGCGCCGACAGCTCGGTCAGCTCGTGGTAGTGGGTGGCGAAGAGGGTCTTGGGTCTACGGTGCTCGTGCAGGTACTCGACGATCGCCCAGGCGAGCGAGAGCCCGTCGAAGGTCGCCGTGCCGCGCCCCACCTCGTCCAGGATGACCAGGCTGCGGTCCGTGGCATGGCGCAGGATGTTCGCGGTCTCGATCATCTCCACCATGAAGGTCGATTCGCCGCGCGCCAGGTCGTCCGAGGCGCCGACGCGGGTGAAGATCCGGTCCGCGACCCCGATCTCGGCCTGCTCGGCAGGGACGAAGCTGCCGGCCTGGGCCATGAGGACGATCAGCGCCACCTGGCGCAGGTAGGTGGACTTGCCCCCCATGTTCGGCCCGGTGAGGAGGACGATCCCCGACCGTTCGCCATCCAGTTCGGCGTCGTTGGGGACGAAAGCGTCGCGGCTCGCCAGCTCCACGACCGGATGGCGGCCCTCGCGGATGCAGATCCGGCTCCCCGGCAGCCCCATGACCGGCCGCACGTAGCGGTGGCGGGCCGCGGCCTCGGCGAACGAGGCCAGGACGTCGAGCGTGCCCAGGGCGGAGGCGAGCGCCGTCAGGCCCGGCGCCGCCGCGGCGATCACGGCCGTGAGCTTGCGGAAGTGCTCCCCCTCCAGGTGGATCTGGCGCTCCTCGGCGGAGAGGATCTGCTCCTCCAGCTCCTTGATCTCCGGCGTGACATAGCGCTCCGCGTTGACCAGGGTCTGCTTGCGGATGTAATCCGGCGGCACCCGCAGCTGGTTGGCCTTGGTGATCTCCAGGTAGTAGCCGAAGACCTTGTTGTAGCGGATCTTGAGCGACGAGATCCCGGTGCGCTCCCGCTCGCGAATCTCCAGCGCCAGGATGTGCCGCTTGCTGTCGCGGGCGAGCGAACGGTACTTGTCCAGCTCCTCGTCGACCCCGGCTGCGATCACGCCCCCCTCCTGAAGATTGTGCGCCGGCGCCTCTTCGAGGACGCGCGCCAGCTCGGCATGGAGGTCCGAAAGAGGATCGGTCGAAGCGATCCGGGCAAGGAGAGAGGACTGCGCGTCCGAAAGCTCCCCGAGGATCGAGGGCACCTCGGCCAGTCCGTCGCGCAGAGCCCCAGCCTCGCGGGGGGTGAGGGTGCCGAGGACGGCGCGGGCCAGGATGCGCTCCGGATCGCCCACCCGGGACAGCCGGTCGCGCAGCCTCTCCCGCCGCGGGTTGTC
>DASUNJ010000514.1:0-2511 GCA_036277235.1 Thermoanaerobaculia bacterium
GCCAGATCGTGGTCGCGCGGCCCGTGGCCGCGTCCGCGACCAGAATGGACCACGGCTGGGTCTCGCGGTTGGGCCGGAAGAGCGGGAAGACCTTGCGGGCGGGCGCGCGGAGGAAGGCGACGCGGGTGCCGTCGGGCGACCAGGCGGGCTCCATGTCCTCGTCCACGCCGGGCGCGAGCCAGCGGACGGTCTTGGCGGCCATGTCGTAGATGCCGACGAAGCTGTGGTTGCCGCGGTTGCTGACGAAGGCGAGCCTGGAGCCGTCCGGGGACCAGCGGAGCGAGCCGGAGCCGCCGCGGGTCTGGATGATGGCCGCTGGCTCCTTGCTGGCATCGAGCGGCGCCCAGAGGACCTGCCCCTTGCGGGTGAAAACGACGCCATCCCCGCGAGGCGAGGGCGCCGGGTTGCTCCCCGGGCCGACGCGCGCAGGCTCGGCGATTCCGGGGGTGTCGATTGATACGCGCCAGACCGCCTGCTCGACGCCGCCAGGATCGCTCGCCGGGTTGGGCGACTCCCCCTGCCCGTTGGCCCCTCCGCCGCGGACGTAGAAGAGGATCTTGCCGTCCGGCGTCCATTCGAGGCTGCCGACGGTCTGGCCGTCGTCCTTGTCGTAGCGGGTGAGCTGCCGTCCGCGGTATTCGGGGGGCTCGGCCACCCAGACGTTGCGCATGCCGCGGTCGTTCTGGACCCAGGCCAGCCGGCCGCCCGCCGGCGAGGCCAGGATCTCGGTGGGGAACGGCGCGCTGAGGATGGATTCCAGGGTGACGGGCTTCTGGGCTGCCGCGGGCAGCACGCACAGGAGGGCCAGAACGGCCCCGAGACGGAGGCTCGGCTGGTATCTCTTCATAGCGGGCGGATTCTACCAGCCGGCCTCCCCGCAGCTCCTACGGGGCCTCGAACCGCAGCCCGGGATCGTGGCGCGCTCGCCGGAGATAGGTCGCGACGCCCGTGACAACCTCCAGGCTCGCCCGCTCGGCCTCGATGGCCTGCTTGAGGAAGGTCAGCGCGGCGAGCGCCTCGCGGTGGACCTGGAGCGAGGAGAAGATCGGCAGCATCTCCTGCGCGAGCCGCTTGAGGTCCTGGGTCCTCCCCTGCTCGGCGTAGAGGGTGGCGATCTCCAGCGAAACCAGGGCGGTGTCGTAGGGGACCCCTTCCTCGACGAAGCCGTCGCGGGCGGCCATGAAGAACGACTCGGCCAGGCGCGGCTGGCCCAGCCCGCGCGTGATCTTGCCGCGAACCCACTTGCGCCGGTTCTGCGCCCAGGGGTCCGGGAAATCACGGTAGAGCGGCCGGGTCTCGCGGTAGAGGGCTTGGGCCTCCACGTGCCTGCCGCTGCTTGCGAGATAGTCGATTAGATTGTGCCGGGTGCATAGAAGCAGCCGCGGTTCCTGCTCGGGGTCGATCAGCTCTAGTGCCTGCTGCAGAATCGGAATTGCCTGCTCGGGACTGCCAGAATGGTTCCGAACTGTAGCCAGGTTGACCAGAGACCTGCCGGCACGATGACGGTGTCCGTGCTGAAGAAAAATCGCTGCAGCCCGGTGCAGTAGCCTCATGGCTTCATCGAAATGCCGCTGATCTCTACGGAGCGAAGCCTTGAAATCGAGGAAGATGGCGCGCTCGATCGATTCCAGGCTCCCCTTCCGAAGGTGCGCGTCAGCGCTCTCGAACGCCTCCTCCGCGCCTTGGAGATCCGAGCGCACCCTGCGGGCGTTCCCAATGTGTGCCCAGGCCCGGCCCCGATAATCATCGATCAGCCGGGCGTCATACACATGAGGGTCGAGCTGCTCCGAGAGACGGAGAGCCAACAGGCCCAACTCCTCGGCATACCCGGAGTCCCGGACTGCCAATTCGAGCGACCGCTCGACCAACAGCTCGAACAACCCCCAGGTGCGGAAGCGAGGATCGTGGCGGACGATCAGTCCCCGCTGTGTGACAGCGAAAGCTGTCAGCTCGACAAACAGGGAGGGAGCCTGAGCCCGCTCGCGCGCCAGGGCGCGGCTGTGGGCATCCACCTCGGGCACGCTTCGGTCCATCGCCTCCGCATACGGATCGATCGGCCAGCTCAGAGCTTTCGTGGACCTGCGCTCTCGCAGCTCCTGAATGCGCCGGTGGCATCTTTCGCAGCGGACCAGGTGATCCAGGACACCCTCATGCTCTGTTCCCAGAGTCAACAGCAGTTCCTCCAGCGTCATGTCATTGGGATGGATCTTCAAAATGCCCTCTCCTCTCTTAACGGCAGCCAGGGTCGTTTCCATCCGTCACGGTCAGGAATCATCTACACAATACTAGTTGCCGCTGGGGGGGCAAAAATGGACAAGATTCGCGAAGAAAAGAGAGGGCGCCGAGATCCGGCGCCCCATGACTGCGCTACCGTCAGCCGTTGGGGTCCATGTCGCTTCCAGCGTCTGTAGTCGGCTCGGGCCAAGTGTTGCTCTCCGGTGGTCCGTTGGGGTCCATGCTGCTTCCAGCCTTCTCCCAGACCGATGTCAAACCCGGGGAGAGCAGCGTTTC
>DASUNJ010000515.1:0-7614 GCA_036277235.1 Thermoanaerobaculia bacterium
CTTCGACCGCGGTATGACCGTCGACCTCTATAATCACGCCCACCCCTACCTGATCCGCCGCTCGGCCTACGAGAGGACCGCCGGCTGGCAAGGCTTCGCGGATTTCCAGCTCGCGGGCGAGGACTGCGGCATCTTCCTCCAGGTGGAAGAGGTGGCCGAGGTCGAGCTGTTGGACCGCTGTCTCTACCACTACCGTCTCCACCCCAAGCGCACCAGCCACGAGCTCGGCCCGGCCGCCGCCGAGGAGATGTGGCGCCGGCTCGCCGACAAGACCCTCGCGCGCCGCGGCCTGCCCCTCGAGCGGATCAGCGAGGTCCAGCCGTTCCGCTACCGCCGGCTCCCCCGGCCGGCGCCGTCCCTCGCAGACGTCGAGTGCGTCGTCCCCTTCTGGGAGTCCGACCGCGAGGAGCTGACGCACGGCTTCCGCCGGCCGTCGGCGGCTAGGCGCGAGAGCCTGTTCGTCCTGAACGGCAGCTCCTTCTCCCAGGAGATGGAGGACGCCGGGTTCGACCAGGTCGAGCTTGCGCTGTCGGCCCCCGGTCCCGTTGCCGGCGTGATGCGGGTCGAGGTCCATCGCGCCTCCGGCGCTCCAGCGGTCTGCGAACAGGCGATCTCCGCCGACCGGCCGCTGATGAAGTTCGTCCACTTCGATCTGGAGCCACCCTCAGGCTGGCCCGACGACCTCGGGCGTGCCCGGCTGGCCGTCTCCTTCCGGCCCGGCCCGGGCAACCGCGACCTGCCCGGCCTCCACGTCTTCGAGGACGGCGAAGGCGGGCAGGCGCTCCTCCTGCGGCTGTTTCGCAGCTCGCCCGGGTTCTCCCGCCGGCAGTTGGAGCGCTGCCTGCGGAGCCTGGAGCGGGCGGGGCTGGACCGGAGCGCGATCCATGTGATCGAGAAGAGGCAGAGCAGCTCCGCCAACAAGAACGAGGGCTTCCGCCGCACCTCCCGGCCCCTGGTCTGCTTCGCGGACGACGACGTGGAGATCTCCCGTCCCGGCGCGCTCGAAGCTCTGCTCGCCGGCCTGGAGGAGCGCGACGCCGACCTCGCCGGACCCCGGATCGTGGACGCGGAGGGCCGGGTCTTCTGCGCGGCTCCCTTCTTCGACGGCCCCTTCCCCAAGCCGCGCGGCCTGGGGGAGGAGGACCAGGGGCAGTACGGCTACACGTCCGAGGTCCCCTGGCTGCCGTCCACCTTCCTGCTCGCGCGGCGCGAGGTCTGCCAGTCGACCGGCGGCTTCGACGAGGGCTACCCCGGAAGCCAGATGGAGGACGTCGACTTCTGCCTCCAGGCCCGGGTCCGGGGCTTCCGGTGCGTCTACGTCGGGGAATCGGTGGTGACCCACCTGAACCAGCAGCGGAACGACCGCTTCTCCGAGAATTTCCAGCGCTTCCGGCAGCGCTGGGAGAGGCAGGAGGAGCTGCTCCGGTGAAGATCCTCGTCGTCACCGACCACCTGCAGCGGGACGCCAACGGCTCGGAGGTCTTCGCCGGGGAGCTGTGCCGGCTCCTCGAGCGGCGGCACGAGCTCACCGTGATCGCGCGCGGCGAGCCTCGGCCCGGTCTCTTGCGCTCTCCCGTGATCGCGGCCGGCGACGAGGTCACCCGGCAGGCGGACGACCTGGCGGCCTTCCTGCGCGCCCGGCTGCGCCTCGACGACTTCGACCTCGTCTACAACCTGGGCGCCCTGCTCTTCGGCTGCCAGGTGACGCACGTGCTCGGGCTGATCGGCTGCGCCGCGCCGCTCGTCAACCACTTCCAGGCCCTGCTCGGCTCCTATGCCCGGCACGAAGGCCTGGACAGCGGAGACCAGGAGGTCAACTCGGCGCTGCAGAAGTCGGTCAGCCGCGCGGCGGTGCTCAACGTCTTCCCCTCCCTGTCGGAGCTCGAGCGGGCCCTGCGGGAGGGGTATGGCTCCCCCATTTCCAGCACGCTCGTGATCCCCAACGGCGTCTCGCCGGAGGCGTTCCGCGGCATCCAGTCCGGTACCAGCCCCGAGCCGGGCCTCCTGCCGGAGCCCCGGCCAGCGCTGGTGCTGGCCACCGCGGGCCGGTTCTCCGACTACGTCAAGGGCGCAGACCTGGTCTACCGGGCATTTGCCGAGCTCTACCGTGACCGCCAGGACGTCTTCCTGCTCTCGATCGGCAACTCACGACGGTTCTCGGAAATCCTGCAGGGCCTGCCCGCGGCCTCCTGGCGCATCTCCGACTGGCTGCCCCGGGAGCGGCTCCTGGCCGCGCTCGCCGCGGCGGACGCCGTCGTCCTGCCCTCGCGCTACGAGCCGTTCGGCATGATCGCCGTCGAAGCGATGATGCTCGGCCTGCCCGTGGTCGCGACAGCCGTCGGCGGCCTGCGGGAGACCGTCTCCCACCGCGAGACCGGGCTTCTGTGCAACCTGGAGGAGGGCTCGCTCGGGCTCTACCTGGCGCTCGCCGAGCTGGCGGCCGACCGCGATGCCGCCCGCGCCATGGGGCGTGCCGGCCATGAGCGGGCCGCGGCGCTCTACAGCATCGAGCAGATCGCCGGCAGGGTTGACCAGGCCCTGCGTCTGGCGGCGCTCGACGCCCGCGTTCGGCCCGTGCGCGAGCTCCTGACGGACTTCCTCGCCGCCGGTCTGGATTGATGGCCGACGCTCCCAGCCCCGCGGTCCTCGCGCGAGCCTTCGAGCTATGGGGAGGCGACGCCCGCGATCCCCGGCTCCTGGGTGGCTCCAACTGCTGGGTCTACTCCCTCGACCGGGCGGAGCCCGCGCTGGTCCTCCGCCTGACGCCGGGCGGGCCTGAGAAAGCGGCCCGGGTACAGGCCGAGCTCGACTGGCTGACCTGGCTGGCCCAGCGCGGCGCCCCGGTATGCGCGCCCTACCGCTCGCGGCGGGGCCGGCTCCTCGAGCGCCTGGGAGACGAGCCCGGCTTTCTGGCGGCGGCCTTCCACCGCGCCCGCGGCTGGCCGGTCAACTCCCGGCATCCCACGATCTGGGGGCCCGCGCTGTTCGAGACCTGCGGCAAGACCCTCGGCGAGCTCCACGCCCTCAGCAAGGACTTCGTGCCGAGCCCCGGCGCCCGGCGCGCAGAATGGGACGGCGGGTCGCTCGTGGACCTCGCCCGGCGCACGCTCCCGGCCTCCGAGCACGAGGTGCTGCGGCGGCTGGAGCTCTCCTGCGAGGAGTTCGCCGGGCTGCCGCGCGGACGCGACGACTTCGGCCTGATCCACGGCGACTTCCACCAGGGGAACTACCAGATCCACGAGGGCCGCCTGGAGGTGTTCGACTTCGACGACTGCGCGTACGGCTGGTACGCCTGGGACATCGCCGTCTCCGTCTACACCTCGCTCCTCTCGGGAGTGCACCGCGGGGAGCGGGAGCTGGCGCACCAGGCGCGGACCTACTTCGCCCATTTCGCGCGCGGCTACGTGCAGAGGAACCGGCTGGAGCCGGACTGGATCGAGCGCCTGCCCGGCTTCCTGCAGATCTACAACCTGCTGATCTTCGTGTCCTTCTCGATGAACGCCGAGCGGGCGGGAGGGCGGGTCTTTGACTTCGTCGGCGAGCACGCCCGCAGCGGAAGACCCTGCTTCGACGTCGATTTCAGGCGGCTCTACGAACAGGCGTTGCGGCTGGCGGACTGAAGACGGCGAGAGGGCGGAAGAACCGCCCTCTCCGGACCGTTCTGCGGGGCGGACGCGCCTCAGCGCGCCGTCACCTTGAGCTGGCCCTGCATCGTGGCGATCTGCTTCTGCGCGGCCGCGGCGTGCACGGCCTTCACGGCTGCCACCTGCTGGGCAATCTGATGGGCCAGCTCCTGGACCAGCTTCGCGTGCGCCACCGCGTGCTTCCTGGCATTGACGGCGCGCATCTTCGCGGCCTGGATCTGCCGGACCTTGACCATCTTGGCACTGTGCACCTCGATCATCTTGGCCAGCACCCTGGGATCGTCCGGCACCTGCGGGGATTCATTCTTGGACTTTTTGGGCATGGTATCGTCTCCCCCTATAGCGTTGTCCCTCCAACCTTAACACGGCGGTCCAGATGAGGTCCAGGGAATTCCACGGTACCGTCATCTCGGGGTGGTTCACCCCCGAGCAGGGCGAATGGCTCCGCGAGCGGGTCGGAAGCCTTAGAGGCACCTCCATCGCCCTTGTCGGCATCTACCAGGGGCTGAACCTGTCCTACATCGCCGAGACCTGCCGCGAGAACGGCGTCAAGATCTATGCCGTCGACGTCTGGGAGAAAATCGGCGCGACCTTGAACGGGACCGAACGGCTCCCCTGGCTGGTGCTCTGGCGCTTCCGGAGGGACCTGAAGCGGGCGCGGCGGCGGTTCGGGCGCTGGCTCCGCGAGCACGGCTTCTCCGATCACGTGGTGATCCTCCACGACCGCTCGACGGCGGTGGCGCGGTCCTTCTCGGATGCCAGCCTGGATTTCGTGTTCCTCGACGCCGACCACGGCTACGAGGCGGTGCTCCAGGACCTGGAGGCCTGGTACGGGAAGCTCAAGCCGGGCCGGCTGATCGCGGGCGACGACTGGGACTCCGGCAAGTGGCCAGGCGTGGTACGGGCCGTGGAAGAGTTCGCCGGCACCCGGGGGCTGCGCGTGCAGGTGGAAGACAAGCTCTGGAGCCTGGAAAAACCTCAGGAGGACGCGCCGGCCTCTTCATAGCAGCCGCGGCAGATCAGGGAGTGGGGATGCTCCGCGCCGAGGGTCCTTTCGAAGATGTCGAGAGCGCGCCGGTAGAGGGCTTTCGCCTCGGCGGACCGCCCGAGGCCGGCGAGCAGCGTGGCCAGGTTGTGGAGGGTCATGGCCAGGTCCGGATGGTCCGGACCCAGGACCTTCTCCTTGATCGCCAGCGTGCGCAGGTAGAGCCGCTCGGCCTCGGCCGCCTCGCCTCGGGCCTGATGGATCGCGGCCAGGTTGTTGAGGTTGACGGCGATCTCGTAGTGCTCCGGCCCGTAGACCCGTTCGAACACGGCGAGCGCCTGGCCGTAGAGCTCCTCGGCCTCGGCAAAGCGGCCCTGGGCGTCGAGGATCGCCGCCAGGGCGGCCTTGTCGGCGGCCACGTCCGGGTGATCGGGTCCCAGCTCGCGCTCGCGGATTCTCAGGCCCCAGCGCGCGGGCGCCTCGCCCTCCGCGGCCCGGCCGCGCGCGTGCTCCAGCCCGCCGAGATTGTGGTAGAGGCCCGCGGCCTCCGGATGATCGTGGCCCAGGACCGCGTCCACGATGTCCAGGGCGCGGCGGTAGAGCGGCTCGGCCTCGCCGTACCGGCCCTGGTACTTGTGGAGCACTCCCAACCCGTTGAGGATGGAGGCAACGTCAAGGTGGTCCGGCCCGAGGCACTCTTCCGAGATCGCCAGGGCCCGGAGCAGGAGCCGCTCGGCTTCGTCATACCTCCCCTGGTCGAGGCAGAGGAGGGCCTGCTCGCGCAGCCGGCAGGCTTCGGCGATCTCGTCGCCCGGGGGCACTCGCACTTCCTCGATCTCCTGAGTCATGAACGCTGCCTCCCGGGCGATGATCGTCATGGCGGGCCTCAGCTCGCCTTCCGGACCAGGGTCTCGTACCTAATGACCCCAATGCCGGGGGCCACGTTTACGAGCGTCTGGTTGTGGTTGGGCCAGATCCCCTCCACCTTGCGGACCAGCGTCTGGTTGTGGTTGAGTCCGATGCCCCCGACCTTGATGTGCGTCTTGATCTTCATGGTTCGTTCCTCCATCGAGCTTGGTTGATGTGACCAGGAACCTCGTGTTCTCTGGCTTTCACCTTCAAGCTGTCGCCGGAGGCCCGGCTATCTCACTTGAGAACACGGAAAGTGAAACGGCGGCCGTCCACCTCGACGGTGTAGTCGCCCGGCGCGAGGAGGGTAGAGGGGAGGCTCAGGCTCAGGGCCTCCATCTCGTTGAGCTGCAGGCCGTCGCCGCGCCAGACCTCCTTCCCCTTCGCATCCCGGAGGACGGCGCGGTAGGACGGCCGGTGCGGCGGATCGATCACCAGGGCGAGGACGATCAAACCAGGGGTGTCGCGCAGGCTCAGGCGGTGGGTGGGCTCTCCCCCGCCGCGCTCCGTGTCCAGGAAGAGGATGGGGACGTTGCCCCGCGGTTTGCGAGCCTCCTCGAGCTGCTCGTCGGCGCTCGCGCGGGCCTGCCGCTCGCGGTCGAGATCGCTCCGGCTCGCCTCCAGCTCGGCTTGCAGCCTCTGGGCTTCTGCTTCCGTCCGGGAGCCCACGGCTGACCGCTGGCGCTCCTGCTCCAGGTCCGAGCGGGCCGCGGCCAGCTCCCGCTCGCGCTCCCGCACCTCGCGCAATCCGAGCAGCCCGGGCAGGATCGCGACGACGAGGACGGCCATGGCGAGGGCCGCCATCTGGCGCGAGCGGCCGAGGCGCGAGAGCCAGGCCAGGACCGCGATCTGGCGGGTGGCCGCCACCCGCGCCGCGTCCTGTCCCGCCGCGCGCTTGAAGCCGCGCTCCATGGACTCGGCGAGCTCCAGCCGGTCGAGACACTCCTGGCAATGGAGGTAGTGCTCCTCGAAGCCCGCCGCCTCCTCGGGAGGGAGCTTCCCCATCAGGTAAAGCTCGGGGATCTGCCGCTCTTCGATCTCAGTGTGGTCCATGGCGCATTACCGCTTTTTTCCTGCGCTCCAGGAGCAGCTCCTTGAAGCGCTGCCGAGCCCGGAAGAGGACCCGGTTGAAGTGGAGGCTGTCGAGGCCGAGGTCGGTGCAGAGGCTCTCCTTGTCCTCCTCGGTGACGTAGAAGCGCAGGAGGAGCTGGCGGTCGCGCTCGGTCGGCAGCTCGCGGATCAGTTGCCGCACGGTCTCGGCCTCCTCGTCGAGCAGGACGGCGGAGAGCTGGCCCGGTGCCGGGTGGACCGCCTGCGCCAGCTCCTCGTCGTCCGCTTCGGTGCGCCGGCGGGCCGACTTGCGCCGCTCGCCGATGACCAGGTTGCGCGCGATGCCGCGGAGGAAGCCCGCAAGCCCCTCCGGCTCGTCGAGCTCCCTGCGGCGCAGCCGTTCCAGCGAAATGCGGAACGTCTCCTGGTGCAGATCGTCGGCCAGCTCCGGCGCCAGGCGGCGCAGGAGATAGAGGACGCCCCGGCTGTAGCGCTCGACGAGCTCCCCCTCGGCGGAGGCGTTGCCGGACGCGATCCGCCGGACGAGGTCCGTTGCGATCTCGGCCTCGTCCTCTTCCGGTCTGGATGCCGCGTAGGTGCTCATGGCGCTCGTTGCGCCTCGGACCGGGCGCGCCGGCCAAGCCGGCCGCGCCGGACTTCTTCCGAGGAGGAGCACCATCATACCCTGAGGGCTCGAACCATCTGACAAGGAGTGCTCAACGGGGCACTCCCTGCGGCCTAAGGCGACTCCTGCGCGGTCCAGGTGCCGTCGCCGCCTCCTTTCGGTCCCTTGAGCTCGCCGTCCTGGCTCCAGTTGCCATCGGAGTCCTGCACGCAGGTAATCTCGAACTCTTGGTTTCCGCTGTGATGCGTTCCGATGATCACCACCTTTGTTGCAGTTCCCGACTGTGTACCGCTGTGTCCCCAGCGAGTTCCCTGCCAGACCTCTACCGCGCCCCCACTCTCGCGGAGCTCCAGGGTGCCGTTGTTGAGATCGAACCTGCTGTTGTTTCGGGTGCAGCTCAC
>DASUNJ010000516.1:0-2111 GCA_036277235.1 Thermoanaerobaculia bacterium
CGCCGATGCCCGGATTCAGCCGGAGGCTCGATTCACTCCTGGTACGGTACAGTGGTGAGGTCGCGGTTCCCGAGGGGGACCCCAGGCTGGTCGCGATCTACGGACGGTGCAACCGGCTCGTGAGCTCATGGGCGGCTGCGATCGGAGGCGAGGCAGCGGAGGACACGCTGGCCCGGGCTATGGAGGAGCTCCTGCCTCCACTCCTTTCCGCGTTTCAGGACCAGGCCAAAGTCGTCGATGGGAGCGGCGCGGACCTGCCGGTGAGAGAGCTCGAGCTGTTCCTGGAGTGCTACGAAATGCTCCTGGGCATGGCGAGACGTGCTGCCTACAGGTCGGTGAAAGTAGACTATCTGGAGTTCATGCTGAATGCCGCCGAGAGCCCCTTCTGGATCGTACGCTGGTGGGCCTTCTACAACATCAGCTACCTGGTGGCCGGCCTCCCTGCGTCGGATGATTACGAGTACACGGTCGAGGAGTGCCTGGATTGGATGATAACGCAGGTGTATCGGACGTCCGAGCCGATCGGACTCAAGCACCGGCAGTGCGCGCTGCTCGAATACACGGTCAAGGAACGTCCCCAATCCCGGGCCGCCCTCCGGGCGCTCTTCGCGCGGCGTCCTCCGCTCGACGAGCGGAAAGTGGAGCAAGTGTATGCAAACATACTGCGCGAACGTGCCACCGCGAGGCGGTCACTGGAGGACTACTTCCGAAAAGTGAGCATGCTGTCCAGGATGGATCCCTGAGGCCGTACCGTCCGAGCGGAGCCGGGGAGGTAGGGGAGGCGGTTGTCCGCGATGGCGCGGAACTCGGCGTCGGTCAGCGGGATCATCCCCCGGAACGTCCCCCACTCCTGCCGGGGCGAGGTGGCGGGATCGAGATCGGACCCGAAGAGGATGCGCTCGGTCCCGATCTGCCGGATCCGCCGCGCGATCAGCCGGGCCGACTCGGCGGAGATCGTCGGCGTCACGTTGGTGGCGAGGTCGAAGTAGAGGTTGCGCGTCCGCGGATCGCCGGCCGCGACCGCCTCGGCGAGCGGCGCCAGCGCCTCGTCGGAGCCGTAGCCCGGGCCGGTTCCCGCGAGGTGCGCGACCTGGACGGGAACCTCCGGGGCCTGGGGGAGGACCTGGCCGAGGAAGATCAGGGAGTGCTCCCGGCCATAGCTCGGGTCGGGGGTGCGAAGGTGGATCGTGATCGCGAGGCGAAGGCGGTTCGCGGCGCGGAACACCCGCCGGAGCTGCTCGACGTGCGCCGGGTTCCGCACGTCGACCCCCGAGTTCCCCAGGTGGAGCTTGAGTCCGCGCAGCCGGAGCGTGCCCGCGCAGCGCTCGAGCTCCGCGACGGCGTACTCCTTCACGGGATTGAAGGCGCAGAATCCGATCAGCCGGTCCGGGTAGCGCGCCACCTGCTCCGCGGTCCAGTCGTTCTCCGCGCGCACCCGGGCGTACTCGTCCGCGCCGGGAGGTGCCTCGAGGCTGCCGAACGCGTACGCGCCGGAGAGCACCACCGCCTGGCGGATGCCCGCCTCGTCCAGCCGTACGACGAGCTGGTCGGCGGTGACGGGTGCGGTGATGCCGGGCGGCTTGATGCTCCCGCTCTCGGCCGCGATGCGCCAGCTGCCGTCCGGGTCCCGGCGGAGCACGAAGAGGATGTTGGCGACGTTGCGGGCGGAAGGTCCCTCGCCGCGAAACACGCTGGCGGCGACGTAGGCCGACGAGCCGTCGATTCCGAAGCCGTTCGGGACCATCCGGGACCCCGGCCGGACGCGGGAGATGAGGTCGCGGATGGCGTCCTGCCCCCCGATCCAGTTGGCCGACCAGGGGCTCAGCTCCACCATCCGGGCGTCTTCCGTGTAGAGCTCCCCCGCGCCGGACGTCCCGGCGACGCGCTCCCGCTCCCGCAGCACCCGGTCGAGCGCTTCCGGCAGCTCGACGGGTGGGAGGACGCGCTCTCCCCAGAGCTCGACCAGGGCGGGGCTCATGAGATGCTGGTGATAGTCGGCCACGGGAGCGACCACTGCGTCCGCAGGGCCGGCCGCAACGCGGGGCGAGCCGGGCGCGGCCGCGCACCCGGCGAGCGCGACCAGGACGGCGCAGGGCACGGCACGACGCGAG
>DASUNJ010000517.1:0-6489 GCA_036277235.1 Thermoanaerobaculia bacterium
GGGGGGTCTACCCGTTGGGTAGAGGGGTCTACCCGTTGGGTAGAGGGGTCTACCCGTTGGGTAGAGGGGTCTACCCGTTGGGTAGAGGGGTCTACCCAATGGGTAGAGGGGTCTACCTGCTGGGTAAGGGGGTCTACCCGAACACTCACCGGCACCTGGTGCCCTGTCACATCGAAAAGATGGGTCATCCCTCTGTAGGGGCACCTCTAGTGGGTGCCCTCCCGGAGGGCGGCCACAAGAGCCGCCCCTACATGAAACGCTATCCGTCACTCGGACTGTGACGAGGTACTAGTAGTTCCCTCTGCTATCGAGCCTTCCGAGCGACTCGGGGAGGGGCACCGGTCTCCCGGTCCTGGCACCACCCCGGCCGTGGCTGTCGCATCTTTAGTTAATCGTCGTCAAACTTCAGGTCAGAGATTCGTTCAGCAGTTTTATGAATCTGGCAGGTCAGCTCGCCAATATCCGGGTGGTTGCGGCCTGCCACAAAGGCTTGCCTGCGATCGCACTCGATGTCCCGATACTTGCGCCACTGGGCGTTGCTCTCTTGCAGGGTCTGCTTTGCGGAAATCTTGTCTAGAGATTGTTCTGCCTGTTGAGTGGCCTTGTTCAGTGACTCCGCCAAGGCAGCCTCTTCCCGTTTGAGGGAATCCTGCAGGCATTGGGTCATCTTGCCCCATCCGCTGGGTTCGAAGCCATCCCAGCACACAGCCACGGGATCCCGCCGCCCGTCCTCGGCAAGAGCGACAAAGACAGGTTTGGCGGAGCTTTCCAGCAAACAGACAAAGTGGACGTCCGACGGCCCACCGGCTTTGTCCTGCCAGATGCCATGGCCGGACAACACCGTGCCGATGGACTGGCTGCCCACCTTGTCCTCATACTTTTCCTCCTTCACGCCCTCTTCCAGCAATTCGATGGAAACAAACTGTCCCGGCCTGACCTTCTGATAGTGGCTGGTTGCAAAGCGCTGGCAGGCGTCAAGGGTTGGGGTCTCGGAAGGCTCAGCGGCATCCGCTCTTGCCGGGTGATCACTCCCAAGAGCCAACCAGCATCCGGCCAGAACGAACAGCGCCAGCATCGACCTGTGAGAGTGTTTCATGGTCACTTTAATCTCCCCTTCGGAAAGGTAGACTGACATTGAACCCAGGATTGTATCCGAGTGTTCATTTCAGAACTTGAACGACACGCGCGAGTAGACGAAGCGGCCGTTCATGCCGAAGGGCGAGTGGCTCGGGTAGGTAAAGATGCCGAGGTTCGAGTTCGGCTCCAGGTTGCGGTCCGGGAAGGTGTCGAAGAGGTTCTGGGCCCCCACGGCCCACGTGAAGCGCGGGAACTCGTAGCCGATTTCCAGGTCGGTCAGCCACTCCGCTTCGAAATCCTGGTCGACCACCTGACGGTCGACGAGGCAGTATTCGCCGTAGCGGCTCTCGCGCACCGACGTGAAGAGCCCGCCGCGCTTCCAGTCGCCCGACATCCGCAGGCTGTTCTCGGGCTGGCCGCACTCGACCCGCCGCCGCTCGATGGCGTCGAAGAGCACTTCCTGGAGCCCGGTGAGCTGCGGCGGCGTCGGCGCGACCCGCACCACTTCGTTCTCCGTCGCGTTGTAGCCGACCGACAGCTTCAGCGTGCTGTCGCTGCCGAGGCGCGTGCCCCAGCCCGCCGTCACGTCGTAGCCCTCGGTCTTGGTGTCGATCGCGTTGGTGAAGAAGCGCGCGCCGGTGACGTTGAACGGCGCGAGCAGGGCCGCCACCCGGGCGCCGGTGAAGTTGCCGGACAGGACGATGCGGTCTTCGATGTCGACGCGGTAGAAATCGACGCCGGCCTCGAACGAGGGCGTCGGGTTCCAGACGAGGCCGATGCTGCGGTGCTCCGACTCCTCGGGCTCCAGGTCGCGGGCGCCGAGCGCGCGGGCCACCGGGCTGGCGACCGGGAAGGTGCCCACCTCGAAAGGCACGAGGACGCCTCCCACCGCCAGGAAGTTCGTGCTCACCGTCGAGAAGAAGGACTGGCCCAGCGAGGGCGCGCGGAAGCCGGTGCTCACCGCGCCGCGCACCACGAACGACTCGACCGGCTGGTAACGCAAGGTCAGCTTGTAGTCGCTCGTGTTGCCGAAGTCCTCGTAATCTTCGAAGCGGACGGCGACCCCCATCCGCAGCGCCTCCAGCAGGTCGCCCTCGAAGTCGACATAGGCGGCGTAGCTGTCGCGTTCGGCGTCGACCTCGTTGGATGGCCGGAAGCCGGGGAACACCTGCGCCCCGGCCGGAGCCTTGGCGCCGAACTGGTCGGGGAAGCCGCCGTCGATGTAGGAGGCGGGCTCGCCGGCGGTGATCTGGTAACCCTCGCGCCGGAGCTCGAGGCCGAAGGCGACGTTGAGCGGCCCGGCGAGGCCGACCTCGAAGCCGCGGCTCACGTCCAGGTTCGTCACCAGTTGATCGAAACCGAGCGCGCCGGCGTCGAAGCTCGTCTGGGAGGTCGGACCGAGCGACACGTTCAGGCTGTCCGAGACGTTGAACTGGAACTCGTTGTCGCCGTACTCGGTGCTCACGTCCCAGAACCAGTCGCCGCGCGCGCCGCGCACGCCGAACGCCACGGAAACATCGGTCACCTCGGGCTCGATCAGCGGCAGGAAGCCGTTCGGATAGATCGACGGAATGTTGCGGTTCTCGTTCGCCCGCCGGAAGAAGCCGCCGGCCGAGCCCTCGCGCCGGCTGACGCCGCCGAAGGTGTAGAAGGACGTCGAGCCCGATGCGCCGATCTGCGTGGACCCGTTGAAGAAGGCCATGATGTCCTCGACCTTCGCGTCGCCCCAGTGATGATTCGGCTGCGGGACCGGATCGCGGGAACCCTGCGGCCGGGGGTCCGGGCCGGCGCGGTTCGTGTTGTCGCGGTCGCGGTACTCGACCGCGGCGAAGAGCGAGCCGCGGCCGAGCGCCCAGCCCTGGCTCACGGAGGTGTCGATCAGGGTGCCGTCGCCGTGGGTGGTGGCGCCGCCCTTGAGGTTCACGGTGAGGGGCGAGGCGCTCTGCTTGAGAACGACGTTGATGACCCCGGCGATCGCATCCGAGCCGTACTGGGCGGCGGCGCCGTCGCGCAGGATCTCGATCTCCTGGATCGCCGAGGCCGGGATGGCGTTGAGGTCCACGCCGGTCGAGCCGCGGCCGATGCTGCCGTTGACATGGACCAGCGCGCTCGTGTGCCGGCGCTTGCCGTTGACGAGCACCAGCACTTGATCCGAACCGAGGCCGCGCAGGGTGGCCGGCCGGACCGTGTCGGTGCCGTCCGTGATCGTGGGCCGCGGGAAGTTGAACGACGGCGTGAGCGCCTCGAGGATCTGGTTGGTCTCGCTGGCGCCGGCGGTCTCGATGTCCTCGATCTGGAAGACGTCCACCGGCACGGACTTCTCTGCCTCCGCGCCGGCCGCGCGCGAGCCGACGGTGATCGATTCGTAGAAGCCGACGCCCAGGCTGAAGTCCTGGGTCACGGCGCCGGGCGCAAGGTCCACCTCGACGGTGGAGGGAGCATGCTCGGGGAGAGTGACCTGGAGCTCGACGGTCAGCCCGGAACCGGGCGGCACGGTCAGGGTGTAGCGCCCCTCCGCGTCCGTCGTGGCCGTGAGGCCGAGGGCCGGGGCGATCACGGTCGCCCCGGGCAGGGGGCTGCCGTCGGTGGCGCTCGTCACTTGACCGCTGATCACGGTCGGCTCCTGGGCCAGGGCAACCCCGGAGAGCAGGATCGTGGAGAGGAGGAAAACTATGGCGCGGGACTTCATGGCGACCGCTCCTTTCAAAGCTTGCAAAGACCAAGTTCTTGGCGGAAGGCTAACACAGCCGCGCTACTTGAAATAGCAGCGCGGTACTGCTTTTCTATTCATGACTGGCTCGGCGCGCGCGATAAGCGAGCCAAGCGTATGCCACGGCGAGAAACGGGGCGACGTGCACGGAGGCGTAAGCAAGGACCCCGACGACGACGTAGGCGAGATCGTTGCCCGTACGGGCTCCGGGAGGAATTCCAGCCATGATAGAGAACACGACATGCTCCAGATTCAACGCCGTGAGCGCGACGACGATAAGGACCAGCGGCAACAGCGACGCCACGAGGATGGCCACACCCGAAAGCGAGGCGACGCGACGCAGGAACACCGCCAGGAGCGCGACACGCCAGGCAGCGATCACAGCGAGAAACCATGCGTTGACGGATTGCGCCTGCCCCAACGGCATGAACCGCTCGACCGGAATCGCGTAGAGAAGCGCGGGCACGGACGTGAGCGCAATGAAGGTCAGAACGGTCTTGTAGGACCAGCGCCGGGGCTTCAAGGGCAGAATCAGCAGCCATACGATCAGCGCCAGGACGAACACGTACGCGACGGAGCCAAGCCCGCCGTATTGCCATGGCTGCGCGCGCGGATTGTCCCAATAGCGTCCGATGCCAGCGAGCCAGGTGAAGACAAGGCCGAACGCGAGGTAGGACTTCCAGTGAACGGCGACCGCCGCCGAGGGGCGACGAAACGTCAGCAGACGCCATTCGTCGGCGGCCAGAGTAGAGAAGGTCGGGGGCGGAACAGCAGACTCTGTGGCCGATGGCAACATGGAGACAGGTTCGTGGCTCAGCGCTTGCGCGAGGATATTCCTCGGCTACGGTCCCGTCAACACGGGCATCGGAGAACGTCACCCAGGCATGTTTGCCGCGCCCGTTACGGGGTAGAATGCGTGCGATTCCGAGGGGGGCTCACGCGGCATGGAAAACGTACAGGCGGCCGAGGTTTCTCTGCCTTCGCAGGACCTCGCGGCGGATCTGGCCTTCTATACCCGGGAGCTGGGATTCCGGCTGGACATGATCTTCCCGGCCGACGATCCGGGTGTGGCCGTCCTGTCCGGTCACGGCCTGCGCCTGCGGCTGGAGCGGGGCGCGGCCGTCGCGCCGGGCGTCCTCCGGCTGCTGTGCCTCGATCCCGGCGCCTTTGCCGGCGGCCGACGGGAGCTGACGGCTCCCAACGGCGTGCGCATCCAGATCGTCGAAGCCCATCCGCGGCTGGAGAAGCCTCCGACGCAGCACGCCTTTGTCGTGCGCCGCCTGAAGGACAACAGCCCCTGGGTGATCGGCCGCGCGGGCATGCACTATCGCGATCTGATCCCCGGCCGGCTCGGCGGCAGCATCATCGCGTCGCACATCCGCATTCCCGACGCCGGGCCCGTGCCGGATATGGTCCACTATCACACCGTGGGCTTTCAGCTCATCTTCTGCATTCATGGCTGGGTCGAGCTGGTGTACGAGGATCAAGGGCCGCCGTTTCTCCTCAAGGCGGGCGATTGCGTCATTCAGCCGCCGCAGATCCGCCACCGGGTGCTCGCGGCGTCCGAGAACCTCCAGGTGGTCGAGATCGGCGTGCCGGCCGAGCACCTCACCACCGTGGATCACGAGATGGAGCTGCCCACGCCGTTCCTCCATCCCGACCGGGACTTCGGCGGGCAGAGGTTCTGCCGGAGCCAGGCGGAGAACGCCGTCTGGACGCCCTGGCGGCTGCCGGGATTCGAGGCGCGGGAGACGGGCATCGGCGCGGCGACCGCGGGCGTGGCTTCCGTGCAGGTGGCCCGCCCGGTGGACCCCGGTCACCTCCAGGCTGGCCAGGTGACCAGCCACACCTCGGACATCCTGTTCACGTTCGTCCTGTCGGGCTCCATGACGCTCAACGGAGAGGGACAGGGCGCCCATGCGCTCGGCGAGGGCGACGCCTACGTGATTCCGCCGCACCTGCAGACGGCGCTGACCGACTGCTCCGAGGATCTGCAGTTGTTGGAGGTTTCCCTGCCGGCCGATTTCGAGACCCGCGTCTATCCGGACGTGCGCCTTGACAGGCGATAGCCGATCGTCAGCAGCAAAAGCCAAGGGCCGCCGGCGATCAGCGTAGACCGCAGGCCCGGAACCCACCACGTGGACACCAGGATCGCGGCGATCAGGACGGCGCCCGCCCAGGAGCCCGGCGGAGCGGTCCCGGCGGCGGACCCGCGATACGCGATGTGCGTCACGAAGATCATCAGCCAGACGAACAGCGCGCCGAAGAGCGCGACGCCGAAGAGCCACACGTACGCGGAGCCGGGCCAGAGCGCACGCACCAGCGCGGCCCCGCCGAGACCGAGGCTCGACACGAGCAGGGCGTTGACCGGCGCGCCCTGCCCGCTGACGGCACCGAGGGCCGGAGGCACGAAACCGGCGCGCGCCAGTGAGAACAGCGTGCGTGTGATCAGATAGAGGTTCGCGTTCGAGCTCGACAGCGCGGCGCTCAGCACCACGAAGTTCATCACGCCCGCGGCGCCGGGAATGCCGAGCATCCTCAGCACGCTCACGAACGGGCTTTCGCCGACGCCCAGCCGGTCCCACGGCGTCAGCGCGGTCAGCAGCGTGATCGTCACGATGTAGATCGCCGACAGGCCGAGCACCATGCGCCGCATGGCTGCCGGAATCGTGCGCGCCGGGTCGGCCGCTTCCCCCGAGGTG
>DASUNJ010000518.1:0-2114 GCA_036277235.1 Thermoanaerobaculia bacterium
GACGACCTCTGGCAGCGCGCCGACCGCATCTTCGACGAGGCGCTCGACCTGCCGCGGGCACAGCGCGCCGCGTTCCTCGACCGCGCCTGCGGCGGCGACTCCCAGCTCCGCGCCCTGGTGGAGCGGCTGCTCAACGCCGCCGAGATCGAGGATCCGGGCTTCAAGTCCGGCGGCGCCCTGCTGGGCTCCTTCGGCGATACCTTCCGCAGCGATCTGACCCATGCGGACGACGTGCCCGCGGGCACCCTGATCGGCCGCTACCGCATCGTCCGCGAGATCGGCCGCGGCGGCATGTCGGTCGTCTACCTCGCCGAGCGCGCCGACGGCCAGTTCCGCCAGGAAGTGGCCCTGAAGCTCCTGCAGAGCGGCATCGCCACCGGCCACATCGCGCGGCGCTTCGACCGCGAGCGCCAGATCCTGGCCCAGGCCCGCCACCCCGGCGTCGCCCGCCTCCTCGACGGCGGCACCGGCCCCGGCGGCCGGCCCTATCTGGTCATGGAGTACGTGGACGGCCGGCCCATCGACCTCTATTGCGACGAGGAGCGGCTCTCCGTGCCCGACCGCCTCCGCCTCTTCCTGCAAGTGGCGCAGGCGGTCGAGGACGCGCACCGCAACCTCGTGGTGCACCGCGACATCAAGCCCTCCAACATCCTGGTCACGGCGGCCGGCCATGCCAAGCTCCTCGACTTCGGCATCGCCAAGCTGCTCGATCCGACGGCCACGAGCGGAGAAGCGCTGACCGGCTCCGCCATCCGGCTCATGACGCCGGCCTGGGCGAGCCCGGAGCAGGTGCGGGGCAACCCGGTGACCACGGCCTCCGACGTCTACCAGCTCGGCCTCCTGCTCTATCTGCTGCTCACCGGCTGCTTCCCGTACGACACCGGGGACGGGGCTCCCACGGCGCGCATGCTGGCCATCGCGCAGCAGGAGCCGGTGCGGCCCTCGGTCGCGGTCTGCTCGCCCGAAGGTTGCGGCGTCGCTCCCGGACAGCAGCCGAAGACGGTGGAAGAGATCGCGCGGGTTCGAGACACCACGCCGAAGCGCCTGCGCCGCATGCTCGCGGGCGACCTGGACGCCATCATTCTCAATGCCTTGTGCAAGGAGCCGGAGAAGCGCTACGGCTCCGTGGCCCAGCTCATCGACGATCTGGAGCGCTCCTTCGCGGGGCGGACGATCGGCGCGCGGCCTGACACCTGGACCTATCGCACCGGCAAGCTGATCCGGCGTCACGGGGGGGCGTTCACGGCGGCGGCCGGGGCGGCGGCAATCGGCCTGGCGCTGGGGCTGGTCTATACCGCGGGCCTGATGCAGGAGAGGGACCGCGCCCGGCAGGAGGCGGAGTTCCTGCGCGAGCTGTTCGAGGCTCCCGTCCAAGGGGAGGCGCTCACGCCCAGGCAGCTCCTCGACCGGGGAGTGGCGCGGGTCGATCTGGAGATGGCGGAAGATCCCGAGCTGCAGGCGGACCTGCTGGAGGACCTCGGCAACATGTACCGCAACCTGGGGCTGCACGCCGAGGCCCGCGACCTGCAGAGCCGCGCCGAAGCCCTGCGCGGGAAATGAAAGATTGGGACCGGCCCCGCGGGACCGGCCCCGTATATCAAGGGAAGAAATAGACCTCAGGAGATTGCCACCAGTCTCCGGCACCGCCGCGGCGATGCCGGCTCGGTGACTTCGTGGAGCGTCTCACAGGCCGCGGCGGGTCGATCCGTCCGCCGGGGAGCTCCATGCAAGGAGCCGGGGAGGTGCTCCGGCTCACTCCGGATCTACGTGCCCCGAAGGGAAACCCGCCACTTTCTTGTGTAATAGAATTGGAACGTGAACAAGACGCCCGTCCCGGTGGTCCGGCGCAACGCGCTCCTCCTGCTGGCAAGCGTCCTGATCACCTTCGTGGCCCTGAGGGTATCGCTGCACCTCTCGCCGGACAGCGACTTCAACGTCGGCGGCTACAACATCCATCACCTCTTCACGGGGCTCCTCCTGATCACGATCGGAGGGGTCCCCCTGGCGATCTTCCGTGGCACGACCCGGCGGCTCGACGTGGCGCTGATCGTCTTCGGCGTCGGTCTGGCCATGGCGCTCGACGAGTGGGTCTACCTGATCGCCACGGACGGGAG
>DASUNJ010000519.1:0-9909 GCA_036277235.1 Thermoanaerobaculia bacterium
CGGTGCGGTCGCGGCGGGCGAGGTAGCGCGCCAGGCGAATCGAGGGGAGGAGACGCTCGTCGGGCCGCAGGGCGAGGAAGAAGCGCAGGTAACCCTGGCGTCCGAGACGGTAGAGCGCGCCCAGGCGGCGGCGGAGCCCCTGCCGCGCCTGCTCCAGCGACGCGATCAGCCGCGCCACCTCGCGCTCCCCCTCCTCCGCCCGCCGGACGGCGAGGTCGCGCGCCGTTTCGGCCTCCCTGAGGCGCGCCTCCTGCAGCCGCAGCTCCAGGTCGGCCGCCTCCAGCTCGCCGCGCAGCCCGCTCTGGAGCTTCCGCGCCTCCCCGACCCGCGCCTCCAGCTTCGCGATCTCGCCGCGCAGGTTGTCGAGCTCCTGTTCGCGGGTGAGAGGCGGCTGCGGAAGGGCAGGCAGGGCCAGGGCAAAGAGGAGAGCCCAGGCGAGGAGGCGGCGAAGCATCAGGGAGATTGTAAAGGACCCAAAGGACTTAAAGGACCTAAACGACAAAGGACTCCGATGTCCTTCAGGTCCTTTAAGTCCTTTGGGTCCTTTCGTTCTTTTTCTTCACAACCCCAGCGCCTCTACCAGAAAGCTCAGCTCGTCCGCGGCCTCCTCGATCAGCTTCGAGACCGGCTTGCCGTTGCCGTGGCCGGCGCGGGGCTCGACGCGGATCAGCGCCGGGGCGTCGGCACCCTGGGCGTGCTGCAGGGCGGCGGCGAACTTGAAGCTGTGCGCCGGCACCACCCGGTCGTCGTGGTCCGCCGTGATGATCAGGGTCGGCGGGTAGGCCGTCCCGGGCTTCAGGTTGTGGTACGGCGAGTACGCGTAGAGAACCTCGAACTCCTCGGGATCGTCCGGCGAGCCGTAGTCCGAGACCCAGCCCCAGCCGATCGTGAAATGCGGGAAGCGCAGCATGTCGAGCACGCCCACACCGATCACCACCGCGCCGAAGAGGTCCGGGCGCTGGATCATCGACGCCGCGGTCAGCAGCCCGCCGTTGCTGAAGCCGGCGATGGCCAGCCGCTCCGGCGACGTGTAGCCGCTCGCGACCAGCCACTCGGCCGCGGCGAGGAAGTCGTCGAACGTGTTCTGCTTGCTCAGCTTGCTCCCCGCCTGGTGCCAGTCCTCGCCGTACTCGCCGCCGCCGCGCAGGTTGGCCACGGCGTAGACCCCGCCGCGCTCCATCCAGACCAGGTTCGAGACCCCGAAGCTCGGCGTCATCGACGTGTTGAACCCGCCGTAGCCATAGAGGTAGACCGGGTTCGAGCCGTTCAGCTCCAGCCCCTTGCGGTGGGTGAGGAACATCGGCACCCGTGTGCCGTCCCGGCTCTCCACGAAAACCTGCCGCGTCTCGAACGCCTCGGGGTGGAAGTCCACCCGCGGCTGGCGGAACATCCGGCTCTCCCCCGTCTCCACGTCGTAGCGGAAGATCGTGGACGGCGTGGTGTAGCCGGTGAAGCAGTAGAACGTCTCGGGGTCGTCCGGCTTGCCCGCGAAGCCGGTGACCGAGCCCAGGCCGGGCAGCTCGAGGTCGCGCACCAGCCGGCCGGTGGGCTCGAACAGGCGGACCCGGGCGTGCGCGTCCTTCAGGTAGCAGGCGACCAGGCGGCCCCGGACCGTGGTGACCGACTCCAGCGTCTCCTCCGTCTCGGGGATGACTTCCCGCCAACGCTCTCTCGACGGAAAGGACGGATCGAGCACGTCGATCTCGATCACCCGGCCGCGGGGCGCTTCCAGGTCGCTCTGGAAACGGAAGAGCGGCCCGTCGTTGCCCGCGAAGAGATACGAGGCGTCGAAGTCCGGGAGGAGGTGCACGACCGGCGACCCGGGCGCCTGGAGGTCCTTGTAGAGGATGCCGTTCTCGTTCTCCGTCCCCTTCCAGACCTGGATGATGAGATAGCGGCCGTCCTGCGTCACCGAGGGCAGGAAGCCGACCTCGCCGTCGTCGGGCCGGTGGTGGATCAGCTCGTCCTCGGACTGCGGCGTGCCCATCCGATGGCAGTAGAGCTTCTGGAAGAAGTTGGCCTCCTCGAGCGGCCGGCCTGCCCGGGGCTCGTCGTAGCGGCTGTAGAACAGCGCGGCGCCGTCGTGGGTCCAGGCGACGGTGGAAAATTTTACCCAGCGCAGGTGGTCCTCCAGGTCGCGGCCGGTGTCCACGTCGCGCACCCGCCACTCCTGCCAGTCCGAGCCGCCGGAGGCGAGACCGTAGGCCACGCGCCGGCCGTCCGGGCAAGCGCTGAAAGCGGCCAGGGCGACGGTGCCGTCCGGCGACAGCTCGTTGGGATCGAACAGCACCCGGGCCGGGCCATCCAGGTCCTCCATGACGTAGAGCACGCCCTGGTTCTGGAGGCCGTCGTTGCGGATGAAGAAGTAGCGCCCTCCCTCCTTGACCGGCATGCCGTAGCGCTCGTAGTTCCAGATCTCCGTGAGGCGCTGCCGGATCTCCTCGCGCTCGGGGATGGCGCGCAGCCAGGCGGCGGTGACCCGGTTCTGGGCCGCCGTCCAGGCACGGGTCTCCTCCGAGTCCAGATCCTCCAGCCAGCGGTAAGGGTCCGCCACCGGCACCCCGTGGTAGACGTCCACCTGATCGCAGCGCCGCGATTCGGGATAGGGGAGACGCTCTCCCGGCTGGTGCTCGAAAGTGGTCCGCATCCGCTCGTCGCTCCAGTCAGCGGAGAGTGCCACCTGGGGCGCCAGGAACGGTGTTTTGTGAATCGGCATTCAACTCCCCCCTGATCATAACTACACAAGAGTGCCGCTTCGGCTCCAATGAGGGACGGTTACAGGTACCCCAAGGACCGCAGGCTCTTCAGATACTCCTCCCCCTGTTGGGAGGGGCCACGGCCCTGGCGCGGCTCTCCGTATCCCGGAACGGCCGACTGGGCCGGCGCCCATCGGCATCCTGCCGGAGGGGGAGGAAGCTCCCCGCTCTGCGGCAGCCCCAGCGCCCTGAGCAGCCCCGAGGCCACGGCCTCGGGCCGGATCTCTTCCGCTCGGCCGCCGGGTCGTCCCCCACAAGCGGCCCGCCGCCAGATCACCACCCGCCCCTCAGACCCTGCGCGGCGCCGGCCCGGGTCCAGGACCACGGCCACCGTCCCGACCCCCGGCAACGCCCGCGCGAGCAACGCGTCCGTGGCGGACAGCTCGGCGCGGACCAGGTCGGCGAAGGCCACATCCCCGCCGCTCCACCCGTCCGCGGCGATGTCGAGCCCCGGCAGATAGAGCGCCGCGGCCTTCGGGGGAGTTGATCCCATCCCCCCTCTCCCCTGCCCTCTCCCCCGTGCCGGGGGAGAGGGAGCTGCTCCGAGGTGCTCCTCGAAGATCCGGCGATAGAACCGGTCCGGCAACAAAGCGCGTTGCAGGACAGAGGCCAGGGCCGCGGGAGGCAGGGCCGCGGCCAGCCGCGGCTCCCCCCCTTTATCTATCCTGGTGCGCCTCGCGAGGTTTTCGGCCTCCTTTTTCTCCGACTCCGGCGCGATCGCTCCCTGGGCTCCTTCCGCCAGGAGCTGAAAGGCGCCATGGGCGACCACCAGCCCGGGCAGGGGCTCGGCCGGAAAGGTCCCCCACCAGTTCACGGCGAGCACCGGCGAGCCGCCGCGCGAAGCGAGCTCCCAGACCGCGAACGCGCGCCGCCGGTTGGCGAGCACCGGCCGGTACTCGGCCAGCCCGAGCGGCACCTCCACCCCGCTCCACCAGAGGCGGACCGGACCGTTGCGGGCCAGCGGGGTCTCGACCCCCAAAGGCCGGAAGCTGTCGAGGGACGTGACGCCGTGGTCGGGGCCGGGGATGCCGGTCGCCACCGCGGTCCAGAAGGATGCCGGCGGCTCGTCATTCTCGCGCACGTACCGGAAAACCCGGCCGCCCTCCCGCGCCAAGCGCCTCATCGTGGGCAGGTCGCCCACGGCGAGCAGGTAATCCAGCTCCTCGGGCAGCACGCCGTCGATCCCGAGGAGGAGGACCCTGTCCCCGGGAGCCATCGGCAGCGTCGCAGGCGCTCTCACCGTCTCGCGCCGGACGGACTGCACCGCCGGCACCGTCAGGAGGAACGCCACCGCCACGATCGCGAGCCCGAGTCCGCGCCGGGAGAACAGACGGGTGCCCTGCGGCGCGGTGTCGGTGAAGCGGATCGCCAGGGTGAGCAGTCCCTGATAGACCAGGCGGACCAGGACCGCGACCGCGAGAGGCGCGGCCAGGGCCAGCACCAGGAGGAGCGTCCGGTTCCCCTCGTGGACCAGCTCCCGGGCGCCGAGAAGGACCAGACCGAGCGCCGCGGCCCCCGCCGCCGACGCCGCGGCCAGGGAGACCGCCTCGATCCGCTTCACGTGATAGAGGCGGATCACCAGGAGCACGACCCCGCACAGGGCCAGGAAGCCGAGCCCGGCCACGAAGGAGATCGGCGGGAACAGGTGGAGGAAGAGCGCCACGACGTCCAGGGGAGAGGACGAGAAGCCGCCGTTGGCCGCCACCAGCGCGAGCGCGAGCGCCAGGGCCGAGACGCCGCCGGCGAGCAGAGCGACCCGGGCCGTCAGGCGGACGACGGTGCGCAGGGGCGTGCGGGGGCGCAGCGCGTCCTGCAGCAGGAAACGCTCGAAGCCGTGGTCGAGATACCCGAGCCGCCGCAGCTCCGAGCGGACCTGGTCGAGGTTTTCCCCCGGTGCCATAACGGCTAGTCTATCCTCCATGGCAAGCTCCGCCGTCCTGATCCGGCCGCTCCGGGAGATGCCGGAAGCGGGCCGTCTCCTGGCGAGCGCCTTCAAGGACGCGTGGTCCGACTTCTTCGCGGACCGGTCGGTCGAGGAGATCGAGGAGGCCCTGTTCATGGAAAGCGCCGAGCTGCCGGCCATCCTCGTCGCCTCGCTGGACGGCCGCGTCGCCGGCACGGTCGCGTTGCGGGCGCGCTCGGTCGAGACCCACGAGCACCTGGGCCCCTGGGTCACCGGCCTCTGGGTGACGCCGGATCTCCGCGGGCACGGCCTCGGCCGCGATCTGATGCACGCCATCACGGAAGAAGCGGCGGCGCGGGGATTCCGGGAGATCTACGCGGTCACCAACACCGCGCGCGGGCTCTTCGAGAAGCTGGGCTGGAACCGGATCGAGGAGATCCTCTACCACGGGGAGGAGGTCACGCTGTACCAGAGATCCCCCTGAGACAATCGGCCCCTCAGCTCCTCCAACTGGCCGTCCTCGTAGGGAACCGCCGGCCCCGAGCCCCACACCGGTCCGGGCCAGGCAGGATCGGTTGCGAACCGAGCGACGACATGCACGTGGAGCTGCGGCACGACGTTCCCGAGGGCTCCCACGTTCAGCTTGTCCGGCTGGAAGAGCCGCTCCAGCACCTCGCCAGCCCGCGCGATCTCCTCGATCAGCTCCGCCCGGTCCACCGCCGGCAGCTCATGGATCTCTCGCACCCCCTCTCGCTCAGGGACCAGGATCAGCCAGGGAAAACGGCGATCCTTCATCAGCAGCACACGGCAGAGCGGCAGATGGGCGACCTCGACGGTGTCGCGGGCAAGCGTGGGGTGGAGGGCGAAGGGCATGGGACCACACTAGGTGACTGGGTCGGCTTGGTCAATCAGCCTAAAAGAGCCACAACAGTCCACCGCAGGCACAGACGCTGTAGAGACGCCCCAGTACGTCGCCACTTCGCGACCGGGTGTACAGGGTCGGGGCGTCTCATGGCCTCAGCCACCACCAACGCCAGCAGCATGCTATGAAACTACCGTTCCCTTGCGGAGGCTGCGGTGGACGGGCCTGCCGTGGGGAGACGCCCCGACTGTGTTCACCCGGCAGGGTCGTGCCAGCGTACTGGGGGCGTCTCTACGGCTACATCGTGGAGGCGGGGGCCGCCGACGCAGTCGGATGCCGTCAGATACAATCCGCGGTCCCATGAAGGCTCTGAGAAGACTGCGGGCCTACGCGGCAGCCGGGGTGGGCAACTTCGCCGCCGGGTTCGACGTGCTCGGCGCCTCGCTGGCGCCGGTGGATGGGAGCCTCTGGGGCGACATCGTCGAGGTCGAAGCCGCGGACTCGCCGCGTTTCGCGGTCGCCGGACCCTACGCGGACCGGCTGCCGTCCGATCCGACTGACAACCTCGTGGTGCGGACGCGGGACCTCTTCGGAGAGATCGTTCCGCTCCCCCCTCTGGCCCTCACCCTTCACAAGGGCCTGCCCGTGTGCAGCGGCCTGGGATCGAGCGCGGCGAGCGTCGCGGCCACGGTCGCGGCTCTCAATGCCTGGTGCGGGGAGCCGCTGGACCGGGAAGCGCTCCTCGACGTTGCGGGCAGAGCCGAGGGTCTTGCCTCCGGTTCCGTACACCTGGACAACGTGGCTCCGGCGCTCCTCGGCGGCCTGATCCTGATCACGTCCTCGGGGCTGCCCCGCTCCCTTCCCTTCCCCGCGGACCTGCGCATCGTGGTGGCGAGCCCGGCGCTCTCGCTCGCCACGCGGGAAGCCCGGCGCGTGCTCCCCCGCGAGGTGCCCCTCTCCCTGGCCGTGGCGCACGCCGAGAATCTGGCCGGCTTCGTCCACGCCCTGCACACGGACGACCGGGCTCTCCTTCGGGCCACTCTGCGGGATCTTCTCGCCGAGCCCTGGCGGGCGGATCTGGTCCCAGGTTTTCGCGAGGCGCAAGCGGGCGCCCTCGGGGCCGGAGCGCTCGGATGCAGCCTGTCGGGAGCGGGACCGGCGGTCTTCGCGGTTTCCGACGAGGAGGATACCCCCGCGGTCGCCGCCGCCCTGGAGGGGTTCGGAGCCGTGCGGATCTGCCGGCTGGACCTTCGCGGAGCGCACATCCTGTGATTCTCCGGAGCACCCGCGATCACCGGCACACAGTCACCTTCCGCGAGGCCATGACGCGCAACCTGGCTCTCGATGGCGGGCTCTACGTGCCTGTCTCTCTCCCCTCTTTGGACATCGACCTCCTGCTCTCTTTGCCGTGGGAGGAGCGATGCGCAGAGATCCTGTCCCGTCTGCTGGGAGATGAGTACATAGAGACCGACGCCTTCGACTTTCCCGTCCCCGTGGCGCCCGTGGGAGCGCTGGAGCTGTTCCATGGACCGTCTTTGGCCTTCAAGGACTTCGGCGCCCGCTTTCTAGCCCGCATGCTGAAGGGAGACCGCACGATCCTCACGGCCACCAGCGGCGATACCGGGGCGGCGGTGGCGCAGGCTTTCTGGCGACTGCCGGGCATCCGCGTGGTGGTGCTCTATCCCAGGGGACGGGTCACGCCCCTCCAGGAGCGGCAGTTCGCGAGCCTCGGGGACAATGTGCTCGCGCTGTCCGTGGAAGGTGCCTTCGACGATTGCCAGGCGCTCGCCAAAGCGTGCTTTGCGGACCCGGAGCTGTCCAAAAAGCTGGGGCTGACCTCGGCGAACTCGATCAACATAGCCCGCTTGATAGCCCAGACCCTTTACTACTTCGAAGGAGTGGCAAGGATCGGCAAGCCGCCGGTGATTGCGGTCCCCAGCGGCAACTTCGGCAACCTCTGCGCAGGACTCTGGGCCTGGAAGATGGGCCTCCCGGTGCGCGCCTTCGTGGCCGCGACCAACGCGAACACGACCATCCCCGACTACCTGGAGACTGGGGATTACCGCCCACGCCCCAGCGTGGCGACCCTCTCGAATGCCATGGACGTGGGAGCCCCGAGCAACTGGGAGCGGATCGCCGATCTCTTCGGCGGCGACTGGCAATCCCTGCGCACCACCCTCCGCTGGGGCAGCCTGGACGACGAAGGCACCCGTGCGGCGATCCGGGAGCTCGACGCCCGCGGCTATCTCTCCGATCCCCACGGCGCCGTGGCCTGGGCGGTTCTAAAGAAGAAGCTGCTTCCCGGGGAGACCGGCCTGTTCCTCGCCACCGCCCACCCCGCCAAGTTCAAGGAGAGCCTGGAGCCGGTGCTGGGCCGCGAGATCCCGTTGCCCGAGGCCCTGGCCGAGCTGCTCGACCGTCCGCTGCTGGCCGAGCCGCTCGAGAACGATCCGCGGACGCTCAAGCGGCGGCTGCGGAGCCCTTAGTCGCAACCGCCCGGCCCCCGGCGGTTGCGACCAGGCCTCCGTTTGCTGCGAATGACCCCATTTTCGCAGCGAACCGAGGCACTGCGGTTGCGAACCGAGCCTGGCTCGTTGCGACCGGAGCCCGTTTCGCTACGAACCGACTGTCGTTGGTTGCGAATGGAGCTCCGTTTGTTGCGACACGCCCCCCGGTCGCAACCGCTGGAGCGCGCGTCAGCCCTGCCGCAACGCCAGCGACAGCCGCCGGAGCCCCTCGCTCACATCCTCGGGGACCACCGCGAAGCCCAGCCGGAAGTGCCGGGGAAACTCGAAGAACCGCCCCGGCACGATCGAGGTCTCCAGCTTGCGCAGCCGGGCGTGGAGAGGCTCGCTATCCTCTTCCTTCTTCAGGCGGGGGAAGACCTTCATGGCGCGCGGCGGGACCACGCAGTCGAGCAGATCTTCGTGCTCGCGCAGAAAATTGTGGATCATCCGGACGTTCGGATCCAGGATCGCCCGCGTCCGCGCCTCCAGCCTCGGGAGCTGCCGGAACGCGGCCACGGCCAGGCTGTCGCTCGGCACCGAGCCCACGGAGCCCATGAAGTCGCGGGCATGGCGCATGCGGCGGGCGACCTCCGGCGCGCAGAGCACCCAGCCGCAGCGCAAGCCGGAGAGGCCGTAGCACTTCGTCAGGCTGCTCGTGGCGAGGACGTTCGGCCCCAGGTGAACGTGGCTCCGGCTCGCCACGATATCCTGGTAGACCTCGTCGACCAGGACGTACGCGCCCCCGGCGATCCGCACCGCCTCGGCCATCTCCTCCATGGGGAGGAAGACTCCGCTCGGGTTGTGCGGATTGGTGATCACCACCATGCGCACCCGATCCGACATGGCACTGCGGAGACCGTCGAGGTCCAGGCGGTAGCCGTCCTCGAAGCGGCGGGCGAACCGCCGGACCTTCGCTCCCAGAAACGTCAGGGCGGCCAGGAGCGGCTCGTAGGTGGGCTGCTCCACCAGCACCTCGTCCCCCGGCTCCAGCAAAGCGGCAAAGGCGAGGAAGTTCGCGCCCGAGGTCCCCTCGGACGGCACTACCTGCTCCGGCGATACGCCGTACTTCGCCGCGATGGCTTCGAGGAGCGGCGCGTAGCCGTCCTGGTTGGGGCTGTTCACCCGAACATCCCCCGGCGCCAGCTCCAGGTCCTCGGTGTTGACGCCCAGGATGCCGCTGTTGGCCAGGTTGTAGCGCGCCGCGGCGTGATCCTTGGACCAGCGCATGTACACGCTGCCCTTCATGCCTTCCGCCTCCAGCTCCAGAACAGGTAGACCGGTACGCCCAGCACCAGCACTCCGGTGGCGGCCAGGGCGTTCCTGGGGTTCGCGATGAACTGGTTGAGCACGATCCCGGCCCCGGCGAGCGTGAACAGGATCGGCACCAGCGGGTAGGCCGGCGTGGGGTACGGCCGGGCCGCGTCGGGCCGCGTGCGCCGGAAGACGATCAGCGCCACCCCGGCCAGCGCGAAGAAGATCCAGTCGGCGAACACCGCGTAGTCGAGCAGACGCTCATAGCCGCTGGTCAGGGCGAAGGCGCCGGCGAGCGCGCCCTGGAGCAGGATGGCCGCCGTGGGCGCGCGGAAGCGCGGAGAGAGCCGGGCGAGCGAGCGGAAGAAGAGCCCGTCCGCGGCCATCGCGTAGTAGACCCGCGGCGCGGAGAGCAGCGACAGGTTCAGGAAGCCGAAGGTCGAGACCACGATCAGCAGGCTCACGGCCTTGGCGCCGGCCTCCCCCATCAGCCGCTCGGCCAGGTCCGCGGCGGGCGTCTGCGTCGCGGCCAGCCCGGACGCGCCCAGCACGTGCACGTAGGCCACGTTCACCCCCACGTAGACCACGATCACGCAGGCCACCGCGATCAGGATCGCCCGCGGCAGGTTG